>JAFUBE010000204.1 GCA_017460365.1 Eggerthellaceae bacterium | reverse complement strand
GTGGCAGGCCGCACCTGGCGCGAAGCTGTCCATTTGCCTATCGGTTGTTATTCACCGGTTGTATGAGGCGGACGATTTGAAGCGCCAACTCGTCGTCGAGGTCGGAGCGCAACAGGTAGGTGCCGACGATCTCGCGATTCACCTTCGCATCGCAGATGGCGCCGAGCCGGTCTTGGCTGCGCTTCGTCTGCTTGGCGATGTCGACCGCGTCCTCTCCGATAACCTCGCTGAACTGCTCGGCGACGTAGCGGACCTGCTTGGCGCGTTTGCGGATTGCGTGTATGAACTCGTAATCGGCGTCGTCGCTGGCATCGAGGTCGGCTGCAAGGGATGCGGCGATGTCGTCGAAACGGTTGCGCACGATGGCGGGATCGAGCCCCGTCTTCTTCACGCTTGGCACCCATTCGAGGTTCTGAAGGCTACCGACCGCCCGATCGATTTTCTCCCGCGCGTCTGAACCCGAAATGTAATCGAGTACTTGGGCCCTCTCGTTTCGAGCTTCGCATTCGCAAAACTCGACGAGCGCAGGCGCAGGCGGATCGAGCTCTTTGGCGAACGTCACCAGCACGTCGAGCTCGCGCAGTCGCGAGGTTTTCTTGACGACCGATTTGAGGTCGCCTTGCAATCGCTTCGCCTGTGATTTCTTCACCCAAGGCGAGAGGAAGTCGGCGAGGCTGCGGAGCGTGCGTATCGAGACGCGTAGCTTGTGGTTCGTCTCGATGTCGTCTGGATCGTCGAGAAATGCATCGCGACGTTCGAGCAGCAAGAGAGCTTGTTGCGCAACGCGTTCCGAAAGGGCCTCATGGACGAGCTTCATTTTCTGCGTCCTTTCTGGTTGTTCACCTTTGAAGACTTCACGGGATGCAGGCGCGACCCGAGCCAAGCTCCGGCGATGCAGCCGATGGTCGGCGCGACGATGTAGGCAGCGAGGTTGCGCAAAACGATGAGGGGGTTCTGCAGCGGGGGCGTTATCGATGTCCCCTCAGGCGAATTGGAAAGGAGCTGCGCGGATATGGAAGGATCTGAAAACCAGCCCGACGTTACAACCATCGACACGATTCCGCAGACGAAGCACACTCCGACAACGGTGAGGTAAAGCTGCCTTCCGATTTCGCTGGCAGTTATCGTGATGAGAATCGAGCACGCCACCATTGCAATGCAAGGAACCACGATGACGTACGTAGAAAAGCTGTCGACGTTCATGCTCGATGCGGCATTTGCGATTTGCATCAGAGCGAACGCGCTTGGTGTAATACCCGCAAAACTCACCACCACGTTAACTGGCAGAGGCTTCTGAAAACCTTCGGTCATACGCGCACCCGTCCCCAATCTTCGAAAAGACGCATGAGATTCTTTCACTTCCAATCATAACATCTACGCATATGAAGCCCCGCTGACTGAAGCGGTGATATGATGATGGCTGTTTTTGACTAATAAGATAGAAGGGGAGAGATATGTCGAATTGCATCGTCGCCCAATCGGGCGGACCGACTTCGGTCATCAACGCGACCGTCGCCGGCGTTGTGAAGGGAAACCAGCTCAATCACGTGTACGACCACGTTTACGGAGGCCTGAACGGCATCGAAGGCATCTTGGCCGAGCGTTTCGTCGACCTGTCAGACATGACCGAGGAAGAGAACCGCACGCTGCAGCAGACGCCTTCGTCGGCGCTCGGCTCATGCCGTTACAAGTTGAAGCGCGATAACGTGGAAGATTTCGAGAAACTGATCTCGATTATGGACAAATACGATATCGAAACGCTGTTCTACATCGGCGGCAACGATTCGATGGACACGGTGGCCGCGCTGAGCGAATACGCCGAGAAGAACAACATTACGAACAAGCGTTTCGTCGGCTGCCCGAAGACGGTCGACAACGACCTCATGCATACCGACCATTGCCCAGGTTATGGTTCCGCCGCCAAGTTCATCGCGATGACCGCGCTCCAGACGTGGCTCGACGTGAACGTGTACCCGGCTTCGCGTCAAGAGGTCTTCATCCTTGAAACCATGGGTCGCGACGCCGGCTGGTTGGCGGCATCAGCCTGCCTGAGCGGCAAGATCGACATCCTCATCCTGCCGGAAGACGCATTCGACAAGGAACTCTTCCTGAAGCGCGTGAAGGAGTGCATCGCAGAGAAGAGCAAGTGCTACGTCGTCGTGTCCGAGGGCGCGCGCTATGCCGACGGCACGTACATCTCGGCTGGCGAATCTGCAAATGACCTGTTCGGACATGCGGTGCTCGGAGGGGCCGGCAAGGCGCTCGAGGCAATGATCTTGGAAGACGAAGCCGCCCCTCGTTGCAAGGTGCAAGACCTCTCGACCGCGCAGCGCAGCCATGCCACCGAGCAGTCGCTCGTCGACCGCACCGAGGCGTACCGCTTGGGCATGAGCGCGCACATGCATTCGGCAGACGGCACGTTCACCGGCCAGATGATCGGCTTGAAGCGCCGCGATGGCGAACAATACGACGTGGAATACTTCACGATCGCCGCAAGCGAAGTGGCCAACTACGTGAAGCATTTCCCGAAAGAGTGGATCTTGCCCGAGTACAAGGGCATCACGAAAGAGGCGTTCGACTACCTACAGCCGCTCATCGAAGGTACGCCCTATATCACCTATAAAGACGGCCTTCCCGCATACGTCGAGCCGTACTACATGCGCGCTTAAACGCGTCTTCGACCCAACCCGTGCGCGCCGTGACACGTCCCGTCCGACACGAAGTGTCATTGTTCGGGTGGCACTTGCTTTTCCGCATGTCTCCCTCCAAAATATGACACTTCGTGTCTGACGGGAAGTGTCACGTGACGACAATTAAGGCGCGTTTCCTTCGACGACCTTCATATGGGCGATCGAGGGATGTTCCAAAGAAGGAATGCCGATGGCAGAGAAAACGATACATGGCAGCAGCGCCGAGTTAACAGACGTTCGCATGAAGAGCGATGCGCGGGCCTATTATCGCGCACTGAGAGAGTCGCTCGGTGCCGAGGGGCGCGTTGCCGCCGACGCCGCTATCGCCGAACACGTGCGGGCGCTACCCGAATTCGAACAGGCAGATGCCGTGTTCACGTATCTGTCGGTCGGTGCCGAAGTGGACACCCGGCGCATCATACGCATGGCCTGGGATGCCGGCAAGCTCGTCGCCGTGCCGCGCTGCGTGCCGAACTCGAATGAGATGCGCTGGCACCGGCTGGAAAGCTTTGACGGCCTTGAACTAGGGGCGTTCGGCATCGAAGAGCCACCTGATGACGCATCGACCCTGGTGGAAGTGCCTGCACCTGGGTCCAACACGCGCGCGGTTGCGCTCGTGCCGGGCTATTCGTTCGATAAGGCGGGCTACCGGCTCGGCTATGGCGGCGGCTTCTACGACGTGTTCCTGCCAAGATTCGGCGGTATCTCCATCGGCCTGTGCAGAGCCGCCCAACTGAGCCCAAGCCCGCTGCCTTGCGACCCGCACGACGTGCCGGTAGATATCGTCATTTGTGACGAAGAGGCTTCCAGGGCCTCCTGAATGGAATTGTCGCAGCAAACGAGCTCGGCAACCAGGTGATCGCCGAGTTCGTAATGAGACAATGTTGGACGCGTTCTAACGTTGATGCTATGCAGGAGCGATGTCGCCCATCGACCTATTGGTAGCTTCTGCGTACTCGTCGAAACCGGCCTTGATCTTGGCGCGTTGCTCTTCGCGACGCTCGGCCCGCTCGGCCTTGCGGTCGGCCTTGACCTCTTGCACCATTTGGTTGGTCAGCTCGGCACCGAAGTCATAAAAGCGTTCGACATCATCGGCGATGTCGGCGGCATCGTAGCGAATGACCGTGGTCTTGTAATCGGCGAATACCGCATCGAAAGCCGGTTCTTCTTCCTGCACGAGCGCGGCTATGGCAGTCTCCCCGTCGTATATCTTTCCAGCGACGACAGCTACTACCGAAGCGGTGTCGATTGCTCGGTTGTCGTCCGAAACGCTACCGGCCAAAGCACCGGTGGCCGCACCCAGAAGGACGCCGATCGGACCGCCGAGGATGCCTATGAGCGAGCCGATGACCATGCCTTTCGACGCGCCGCCATCCACAGGGCCGTACCCGTAGCCGTCGATGAGGTCGATCATGTTTGATTTGTTCTGAATGAGAGCAGCTTCTGGAGCGCT
>JAFUBE010000203.1 GCA_017460365.1 Eggerthellaceae bacterium | reverse complement strand
TGGCCGCGCCGGCTTGCGGCGCATCGGGCGGCACGAGTGCCGCCCCTACGGGGTCGCCCGCGCCGGCCTGTGGGCGCTACAACAGCACCTCTTCGGGGATGTCGAGCATCACGCAATCGAGGATATCGCCCGTGTGGTACTCGTGCGGGCCTTCGGGCAATATGACGAAGCAATTTGCCTTTTGGATAGGTCCGAAAAGCCCTGAGCTCTGGTTCTTCGCAGGCGTGACCAAATAGTTGCCGTCTTCGTCTTTCGACAACGTGGCGCGATTGAAAATGCGCCGCGGATCTTTCTTTTTGACGTCGCCCATCAGTCTGGCGCGAACATGCGGGCGCTCGAAATGCGAGTAACCCTGCATCTTCCTCAGCGCTGGACGGATAATCATCTCGAAGCCAAGATACGCCGCAGCCGGGTTGCCCGGCAAGCCGAACACGGGCGTGCCGTTCACGATGCCGAACGTTTGCGCCTTACCCGGGCGCATGTTCACAGTGGTCATGAGCAGCTCACCTGCGTCGTCGACCACCTGCTTGATGAAGTCGTAATCGCCGTTGGCCGCTCCGCCGCTCGTGACCACGAAATCGTAATCGGCCGTTGCCGCAACGACCGCCGCACGGAGGCCCTCGAAGTCGTCGGCCGCTATGGGCAGCACGGTGGGAACAGCTCCCGCGTCGACTGCGCTTGCTGCCAACGCGTAGCTGTTCGAGTTACGAATCTGACCTTTCACCGGCGTCTCGGTCGGATCGACGAGTTCCGAGCCGGTAGCGATAATGCCCACCGTAGGGCGGCGGTACGTCTTGCACTGCGTTACGCCGCACCCCGCGAGGAACCCGACGCCGGCCGAATGCACCACCTCCCCAGCATGCACGATAACCTCGTCTGCCTTGGCCTCCTCGCCGGCTTGGCGAACCTGTGCACCGGCTTCAACAGGAGCCGAAAATGCCACTCGACTGCCTTTACGCCCGTCGCCGCTGAGCACCTCGACGATTTCGTATTTCACGACTGCGTCAGCCGCCGCAGGAAGAGGCGCGCCCGTCATGATGCGCACGCATTGCCCTTCGTCGATCGATCCTTCGTACCAGCTGCCCGCCGGCACCTCCGCCACCACGTCGAGCTTGACTGGTGTATCGGGCGAAGCAGCGACGAGCTGCTCCGCCCGCATGGCGAATCCGTCCATCGCCGCATGAGCAAAAGGCGAGATGTCGATATCGCTTGCGAGGTCTTCTGCAGCGACGCGACCGATCATCTCGAGCACGCTCACATCCTCAGTTTCCAGCGCATCGACCTTCGACAACACGAGCGCACGCGCATCTTCCAACGAAATCATTTCTGGAACCGACACCGTATCCCCTTCCAACATGAAACGGTACAATCCAACACGAACCGCTCCTCTAAACAAGAAGCCTGTCCATCATACCGCTTATTTATATCGAAACGAGAAGAAAGGTCCCTGCATTCGCAAATGAGGGAAAGAAGCTCCCTTTCCCCCGAAATCACCACTCATCGAAAGCGTGGAACTCTGCACGAAAGTTGCGTTTCTTGGCCCGCTTCTCGCAACGCGCAAGGCCCGCCACCCGGCGATGGAGATCGATTGCAGCATTGTGATTCAGCATGGATATCACGCCATTCATTCGGCTGTCGTACTCGCTTTCGTAATCGTCGGTGCTTGATTCCAAGCCATAATCGCGAAGCAAAAGCTCTATCGGGTTCGTGCGCACTTTGCCTTTCTTGGTTGATTTCGCCTCGCGCACGAGCCCGTTGCCTGCGGCATGTTGGTTCCTACGCGCCTCTTCCCACGTAGAGCCGAAAAACGTCATGTCTCGCACAATGCAGGCAAGTATCTGATAGCGCTCTTTGCGGCTGTACTCCCCCTGCATCCACACGCGATAGGAAAGCGTCTTCTTCCAGGGAGTGAGCGTCCACGAATACAGGTTCGGATACCTTTTACCCAAGCGCTCCACCTCTCGGCTTGCCATTTCCCTGCACTCCCTCACCGAATAGCAAAACGACTCGCGCCCGGCCAGCTCCTTCATCACCTCGAAGTCGCGCCGACGAAGCAACGCCGCGTCGAGGTCGCGCTTTATATAACCCGGTTCGCCAATCGAATAGTATTCGAACGGGAGAAACACCCATTTCTGCGAGGGTTCCCTGACGTCGATCGTCATAATTTCCTCGAGCATGTCACCCGCAGCCGTCACCTCGTCTTGGCTCGGTTCGATCGTGTCCGTCTCGGTGATTTCCCGTGCAAGTATACCCAGGTCGGCATGTGAAATGAGATTCCTCACAGTCGGCAGATCCTCGAAAAACAGCCTGTCGCATTCCCAAAATGAACCCATAGATACCTCCTTCGATCGTTTGCTTTCCTTAATCAAACCAAATCGAGGCGGCCGCGTCACCAGTCCTATTAGTGTCATTTTGAGAATTTTACGGGGGCCGTGTCAAAAGTCCAGCACGAGCCGATATCCGGCTTTGGCGAACATGGCAGGCCATCTTTGCCGGCACTCGCTCCGCCCGCGTGCCTCACGTGCTCTGCGGACGCCTTGAAAGGCGTCCCTACGGGGGTTACTTTACCAGCGGATCACACGGCTTTTGATACAGCCCCACGCCACAAGAAAAAGGGAACGAGCCGAAGCCCGTTCCCCGCAGGATCGATGTGCCGCCCGATTAGCGGGTGATGTTGTAGACAGCGGAAATGCCCGCGTACACGGCCTGCGAGTCGAGCTCGTCC
>JAFUBE010000202.1 GCA_017460365.1 Eggerthellaceae bacterium | reverse complement strand
GGCCGGCGTCCCAAATCGGCGATTGTCCCGCGCCGTCCGGGCCTTTGAGCACGTCGAGCTTGTCTTTGATGGCCCTGATGTCGTCGAGGTCGAGTTTATGTTCCGTCTCGAAGTACCCTTGGAAATGGTTGCCGTTCTCGATGAGCGCACGGTAGAAGCGCGTCAGGTCGATTGAAAGGCCGATGTCGTCTGCGCACATCTCGGCAATAGAGCGGCCTGTCTTTCCGCCATCCTCGCTCACGTCGGTCTTCAATATGAGAAGGTCGTCCTCGCGGCACGCCCATTTCTCGTTGTAGTAGTCCTCATGTCCGCTGTACACGGCGACGCCGGTCGCCCGGTCGAAGCTCACGGTGACGGCCGACACGACCGGTCTTATTTCCTTGATGTCGCCGCGCGCGTTGCGATATATCCTCATGTACGTCGTGCCGAAAACGTCGCGGCGCAGCTGCGCCCACGATACGAGGTCGCCCCACGCCATGAGCGCGTTCGGGCGCCTGAGCACGAGGTTGAGCGGATGGTCATCGGCCTTCTCCGGGCCGCGTTCGCCCTTGCGCATGACGTGAACCGGCAGCGAGCGGATGGCGCGCGCCTTCACCGTCTCGCATGCCAGGAAGTCGCTCGACATCATGGCCCCGTATTTCGCGATGCGGACGTTTTTCGGCAGCGCGTCCAGAAGGTCCATCTGCGTGAAGTTGCCGCCTGGCGTCATCTCGTCTTTTGGTGTCTCGAAGCCCGGCGCTGGCGGCGGCTTCACCGCGCCCATGTCCCGGTACGTTGCACGGAGCCGCGCGGCGTCGACGTAGCGTGCACCTTGCGCCGTCGGCTCGTTTTGTCTTGCGAGTACCATCTGCCTCCCATCGTTTTGCGTGATGGTGAGAATTTCCCGCAGGTGTCACTAAAAGGTGATGGTGAAGAAGCCCCCGCGCGCCGCGAAATCGACCGGTTTCGGCATGACAGCCGTCATCCACATGGCCATCGCAGCGGCGATTGCCGCGTCGATGCGCGCCGATTTCGGGCCGTGCGCCTCCGAGCCCAAACGCTCGCCGTACGGCTGGCGCTCGACCTTGACGCAGTTCCCGCAATGCTCGGCGAGGCGCGGGCAGCCGCCGAATGCGGCGTTCCTCGACCGCACCGAGTTCACGAGCAGAGTACTCGCCGCGCACATGATTTCGTTGTTCTGCTTGATGACGTAGATCTCGACGCCGTACTCGTCTTGCATCACGTTCGCCCAGTAGAGCAGGCGCGCCGGGTCGATTCCGACCGGGCAGCGGTATTTCTGACAGATGCCGGCGACGAGCTGGCCGACCTGGTTCACGTCGTAGTAGCCGAGTTCTTCCGGTGGTTCGGTGTACACCCATTCGGCGAACTGGTCGACGCCCGCATCGTCTTTCTGATGGGCGACGAGCGCGAACGCGTCGCCGCTCGTCGCTCCGTCGAGTGCGAGGCAGAACGGCCGCTCGAAGTCGAAGCCCGATGATTTCTTCAGGCAGGCGCGGATGTCGGCCGGCTGCATGGCGCGGTCGGCTGCCTTGAATGTCGGCCAGCGGTTGAGAACGTACCGCTCGAAGTTGCGGCGCGACAGCTTCTTGCGCATGAGCCGTATGTTGTCGACCGTGATCCACGACGGCAGGGCCAGGCGCTTCCATACCTTCTCGTCGTCGATGTCGTCGTCTTCCTCGGCGCCCCACCACCAGCACTATGCCGTGGGGTCTTCGAGCACGCTCGTCACTTCCTCGCTGCCGTAGATCAAATCCCAAAGCAGGCCCGAGCGTTCCTCGCCAGCCGTGGTAATCGCGATCAATAGCGAGTTCTCGACCTGGCCCATGCCCGACACGATGGCGCTCCAAACGGTGTCGTCTTTCCAAACGTGCAGCTCGTCTGCGATGAGCATGTTGAAGTGCCATGATTGCAGCGCGCCCGGCGAATACGGGAAGACCTTTATCACGGCCCCGTTCTCGCGGTTCTCGATCTCGCCTTTCATCGGCCCCCAAAGCGCGCGCAGGTCGTGGTCCTGACGGATCATAGCCGATAGCGTCTTCAGGATTTTCTTCGCCTGCGTCTCGTCGTACGCGACGATGCCGTATTGTCCTTCGTTGATCGGGTTCGTCGATACCTCTGAAAGGAGCATCGCGCATATCAGCTCCGTCTTGCCGAAGTCGCGCGGCATGCCGATTAGCGCCGTGCGGAACCTGCGGTAGAAGGTCATCTCGCCGTCGGAGCGGCGCCGTATCCTCCCGCACCCGAAGATCGGGTTCCAGCTGTAAGTGCGCTGGAATTCCTCGAGGTAGACCGGCTTGCCGAACCATTCCGGTTTGTTGCCGGCATGGCGAAGGTGCGAAGCCGCGAAGTACTCGCGCTTCCCCGCTTCCTCGAGTCCGCTTTTCGAGGGCGTCGCCCTTTTCGTCCTAAGCACCCGGTAGCGCCTTTCTCGCCTTCTCCGCCTTGAACTTCGCGTATCCTTCGCTCGTGCGGAGGGCGAGGTCTTCGACCGTCGAGGCGGTCATCGCCTGCATCAGCCCCGAGCGCACGCGCGCCGTCGGCGATATGTTGAGCGCGTCGCCGAGCTGCCGCAACATCGTCGTGGCCTTCTCGGCGGTGCGCAGGTTCGGGTTCACCTTCGTCTCCCCAGGCATCGGCTCGCCCGTTTCTGGGTCGACTTTCTCCACGGTGGTCGACACGCGGCCATCGAGCGTCATCATAGACTGGCTCGCTTCGCAGAACACCGCGTACCAGAAGCAGTAAGACTCGAGCAGAGGAAGGTCGCGATCATCGAAACCTGGCGCAGCGCCGATTAACGCATCCCAGCAATCTGACATCACTGGGTTAACAGCTACCGACAAGGGCTTCGCTATGGCCTGCGGCACCGTAACAACCTGGGCGGCAATCTCCTGGGCGGGCTCGTGTCCGCCCCTGCGCTGCGCGTTCTTCGCCGGTTTCCTACCCTTCGTCATAGACCCTCATCCTCCAATGCTCCTTGAATCGCCGTCGAAAGGCGTGCGAACTTCGCCTGCAGCTGATACGGCGCCGTCTTGGACAGCCGGCCGAAGTCGTTCGCCAGGCGGTGCGCCTCCTGCACCATCGCCTCGCACTCGACGGGCGCTGCGGCGACTGATATGTCCGGCGTGCTCTCCCGCCACACGGGCGCGTAGACCCCGCGTTTCTTCTTCTGCTTACACTTGTTCGAGCAGTACTTCGCCGACTTGCGGACGGCTTCGAATTCCTGGCCGCAGACGACACACCTCGTCGTAATCATTGAATTGCCTCCTGTTCGGAGGGTTGATTATCGTGTCAATGTCACCGAATTAGCGTGTCGCTTGGAAACTCCAATTTCGCGCGTGCAAAAATCCGAGGGTGGCGCGCGGTAGCCGCTGAGATTTTTCGGAGATTTTGACCCCTCTCCCCCTTTATCAGTTCGGAGGATAAAACAAAAGTAAAACTAGCACTTTAACTCGCGAGCGCGGGCGCTTGCCCGAACTCTTTCCCGCTCGCGGTGGAAAACCGAGGGCTGTCTTGGAATTTTTCGGGCATCCTTCCGGGCATCCCGTGAACCAATTCGCGAACCATGACCGAAAAGCTCGGCGCATCATGGCGAAAAGAAAGCGCCCGCAGGCGCCTTCCGTGTCGCTTGTCGTGTCGCTGCTTCTCGGCGTCAGCTCATCGCATCGCGCCTGCGCTGCGCATCGACCAACGCGTGCGCGCTCGCCGAAAGGAGCACGAGGTTCGCGACGTCCTCGGTGCCGCCCTCGGACAGCGCGACCTTGTGATGGACGCCTGCGCCCGGCTCCGTTATCCTCCACTTGCCGCCAGCCTTCTCGGCGACGACCTTGCCTGTGACAGCGCAGCGTCCCTTCTGCAGCTCGATTCCCTTCTGGCGGTTGCGGCGATATGCCGAGCCGTAGCCGCCAGCGCGCCAGGGTTCGGCTGCCAGTCGGTCCGCGTCGCTTTTGCGGTTGACCCTCTTGCGCTTCTGCTTGCTGCCGACGGCTCGAACCTTCATGCCGTCCGGTACGAGCTGCGTCAAAGCCATTTGGTTTCCTCCCTTGAAATG
>JAFUBE010000201.1 GCA_017460365.1 Eggerthellaceae bacterium | reverse complement strand
ATAGCGACAGGAAGATGACGGGGTGCGCCCCGCGCTCCGGGTCGTCGCCATCGCCGGCCGCGAGCCCGTCGAACAGGCGCGTGCGGTCGGGGACGGGCTGGCGCGCGTCTTCCACCGGAGCCTCGAAGTAACACTGGAGCATCCGCATCGCGAGCGACTTGCCGAATCTGCGCGGACGGCAGAAGAGCACCGCGTTGAAGTCGGAGCGCTCGAGCTCCCGGGCGAGCATCGACTTGTCCACGTAGGTGAAGTCGCGCACGACCCGCTCGAAGTCCTCGATGCCGACGGGCAGTCTGCCGCGCCCGGAGTTGTCGGTTATGCGCCCGGAAGAGATGCCCATGGGAGTGCCCCTGACCTCGGAATGCCGCGATTCTCCTCACGATTCTACCACGTGCGCGCGGGCCCTGCGCCCTTCCCGGTTCAAGCAGAGGAGCGGGCCCGGGATGGCGCCGGGCCCGCTCGCTTGCGCCCGCAGCGGGTGAGTGTTCAAGCGAGGTCCTGAACGCCTATCGCAAATTGCAACTATATTGTCGATTTTTTTGATTCATGGATTATTTTCGCTCCCTCGCGTCGTCAATTGGCAATTATTTCGATTTATGGTCTTTTCTACAACCAAAAGGCGAGAAAACAGGAAAGACGGTTTAAGTCATCGCAGGTTACAGGAGCGCCTTTCCGCGCATCTCGTAAGCCTTACCGCCATAATCGTCCATTATTCAATATTTTTGTCATTCGAGGTCGCAACAATTCATATATCGTCCAAGAAGCTAAATTTTTACCATATTTACGATGTGCGAACCCGTAATGTGCGCACCGGCCCTCAACGGCGGAACTGTTGTTTGGAGCGACCGCCCTTGCGGCGCTGATCGCGCCCAGAGTAGCGGGGGATATGAATGGTGAAGCAGGCGCCTTCGCCCTTACGGCCTTCCACCTGCACCCAGCCGTTGTGGCGCTCGACGATCTCTTTCACAACGGTGAGGCCCACGCCCAAACCGCCGCTTTCCCGGTCGCGTCCGAACACGGGACGGGGGTTTCGTGTTCGGCAGACGGCGGCGCACGGCGATGCCGCCGTCCGCCGAACGCGGAACCCCGTCCCCCGTGCCCGGTGTCCGGCATCCGTTACGCGAGCTGCACGCGCTCGATCTCGCAGCGGTGCTCGCAGGTGGCCTCGTCGTAGGTCGCGCCGACGAGCACGCATTCGCCGCCGAGGCCCGCGAGCGCGGCCGGGTAGCCGCGGCGGCGTGCCTGGGCCAGCGCGGCCGAGACCGGCTTGTCCCACTTCAGCTCCACGAGCATCGGGGGCAGGGCGCTTCCGGGCTTCGGCACGAACGCCAGGTCGCAGTAGCCGCGTCCGCTGGGCAGCTCGTCTATGCGCAGGTAGTCGTCCATCGCCGCGATGTAGGCGAACTTCACGGCCGCGCGCAATGCCTGCTCGTCGTTGTAGTAGCGCGGGCCGGCCGCCCAGGAGTGAGCGCGCCGCAGGGCGTCGGCGACGTATTCGGCGTCGCCGTCCACGGTGGCCCTTATGAGCTGCCTCGACTCGCGGGCGAGCCGCGCCAGGCCCGGCCGGGCGCCGACCTCCACCGTGCTCGCGAACTCGCGGCGCAGCTCCTCGTTGGGGATGAACACGGAGCCTGCCGCGCTGTCGTAGCCGAGGTAGCCCAGGTGCACGAGCAGGGCGTACATGTCGTCCTTGGAGGCGAAGTCCCTCATCGTGTTGGCGAAGCGCTCCACGTTCGCCTCGACGCGCTGGCCGTCGAGCATGGCGACGAGGTCGGCCGCCACGCCGTCGAAGTCGATGTCGATGTAGCGCTGCAGCGCCTCGTAGGTCTCGGTCTGAGTCCAGTAGCCCGAGCAGGCGCCGTTCGCGATCGCGCGCGCCACCGAGTTCGGGTTGTACACGTGCATCAGCTCGCCGAGGGAGTCCGGGCCGATCGGGGCGCCCCCCGGCTCGCGGCGCGGGGGCATGCGCAGCAGGTACCCGTCGTACCAGCGCGCCATCTCGCCGAAGTCCATGCCGAACCGGGCGCAGAGCCCCTCCACGTCGCAGGCGTTGAAGCCCATGAGCGAGGCGAGCGCCATCGGGCGGGTCATCGAGAACTCGTCGAACATGTTGAGCGCGGAGTGCACCCCGTACTTGCGAATGGGAAGGATGCCGGTCATGTAGGCGACCTCGACGTAGGGGGCGCCCTTGAAGAGGTCGCGCAGGAAGTCGAGGTAGCGCCTCTGCGCCTCGTCGTCGTCCTCGGCCAGGCGCATGGGGCAGTCCCACTCGTCGATGACGAACACGAAGCCCGACCCCTTCGCCGCGGACGCGAGCTCGAGGGCCCTGGGCAGATCGGCCGAGCCCTCGGGCACGGCATCGGGCCACTCCGCGCGGAGCTCGGGGATGACTTCCCGGGCGATCGTCTCCGGCAGCCCGGGGATGCCGCCCTCGCCGCGCAGGATCATGCGCTGCGCGTCGACGCGGATGACGTCGTGAGCGTTCAGGTGCCGCTCGAAGCTGGGGTCGCGCGACACGTCGAGGCCGGCGAACTGGGCGCGCGAGTCGGCGCCGCGCGTGTAGTAGGCCACGAGCATGTCGGCGTCGACCGACTTGCCGACCCGGCGCGGGCGCGACACGCACACGTGCTTCGCGTCGGTGCCGAGGACCCCGTTCAAGAACACT
>JAFUBE010000200.1 GCA_017460365.1 Eggerthellaceae bacterium | reverse complement strand
GGTGTTCGTCGGCGACTTCCCGCTGATGACGCCGCGCGGCACCTTCATCATAAACGGCACCGAGCGTGTCGTCGTCTCCCAGCTCGTCCGTAGCCCGGGTGTGTATTTCGCCGCCGAGCAGGACAAGACGAGCGATCGTACCATATACAACGCGAAGATCATCCCGAGCCGCGGCGCATGGCTCGAGTTCGAGACCGACAAGCGCGATGTGCTGCACGTGCGCATCGACCGCAAGCGCAAGCAGCCGGCAACGCTGCTTCTGCGCGCGCTCGGCCTGGCCGAGACCCGCGAGGAAATCATCGACCTCATGGGCTCTTCCGACATGATCCTGCGCACGCTCGACCGCGACCCCGCGACGACGCGCGAGGAGAGCCTCATCGAGCTGTACAAGCGCTTCCGTCCGGGCGAGCCGCCCACCCTCGACAGCGCGCGCACGCTGCTCGACGGCCTGTTCTTCAACCCGCAGCGCTACGACCTGGCCAAGGTCGGCCGCTACAAGATGAACAAGAAGCTGCAGGAGGACCCGGAAAACGACAGCTCCACGCTCACCGACGACGATATCGTGCGCACGATGCGCTATATTACGGCGCTTCACAACGGCGACGCCGGCTTCTCGGTCGACGACATCGACCACTTCGGGAACCGCCGCATCCGCACGGTCGGCGAGCTCATACAGAACCAGTTCCGCATCGGATTGTCGCGCATGGAACGCGTCGTGCGCGAGCGCATGAGCATGCAGGAGCCCGACGAGATCACGCCGCAGTCGCTCGTGAACATCCGCCCGATCGTGGCTGCCATCAAGGAGTTCTTCGGAAGCTCCCAGCTCTCGCAGTTCATGGACCAGACCAATCCCGCCGCCGGCATCACGCACAAGCGCCGCCTGTCGGCACTCGGCCCGGGCGGTCTGTCGCGCGAGCGCGCAGGCTTCGAGGTCCGCGACGTCCACACGTCCCACTACGGGCGCATGTGCCCGATCGAGACGCCTGAAGGCCCGAACATCGGCCTCATCGGCTCGCTCGCGACCTACGCGCGCGTGAATCCGTACGGCTTCATCGAGACCCCGTACCGCCGCGTGATCGACGGCAAGGTGACCGACGACATCGACTACCTGACCGCCGATGAGGAAGAGAATTACACAATCGCGCAGGCCAACGAAGAGTTCGATCTGGAAACGCGCGTGTTCGGGCATCGCGTGGACGGCAAGTTCGTGCCGTCGGCGCGCGTGCTCTGCCGCACCAAGGACGCCTCGGGCACATTCGGCGAGCCCGACGAGGTTGCACCCGAGAACGTGCAGTACATGGACGTGTCCCCGCGCCAGATGACCTCGGTGGCAACCTCGCTCATTCCATTCCTCGAGCACGACGACGCGAACCGCGCCCTCATGGGTTCGAACATGCAGCGCCAGGCCGTGCCGCTGCTGCGTCCGACGGCGCCGCTCGTCGGCACCGGCATCGAGCACCGCATCGCAGTCGACTCCGGCGAAATCCTGGTAGCCCAGAACTCCGGCGTGGTCGACTACGTCGACGGCCAGACCATCATCATCCTGAACGACGACGGCGAATACGACGAGTACCTCGTGCCGAAGTTCCAGCGCTCGAACCAGTCCGGCTGCATCAACCACCGACCGATCGTGCGCAAGGATGATCGCGTGGAGGCGGGCGACGTGCTCGCCGACGGCCCGAGCTGCGATCACGGCGAGTTGGCGCTCGGCCAGAACCTCATGATCGCCTACATGCCGTGGGAGGGCTACAACTATGAGGACGCCATTGTCATCTCCGAGCGCGTCGTCGCCGAAGACCTGCTCACGTCCATCCACATCGCCGAGTACGAGGTCGACGCGCGCGACACCAAGCTCGGCCCCGAGGAGATCACCCGCGAGATCCCGAACATCTCCGAAGACCTCATCAGCGACCTCGACGCCGACGGCATCATCCGCATCGGCGCGGAGGTGTTCCCCGGCGACGTGCTCGTCGGCAAGGTCACCCCGAAAGGCGAGACCGAGCAGACCGCAGAAGAGCGCCTGCTGCGCGCCATCTTCGGCGAGAAGGCTCGCGAGGTCCGCGACACGTCGCTGAAGGTGCCGCACGGCGCCGGCGGCCGAGTCATCGGCGTGCTGCGCTTCAGCCGCGATGCCGGCGACGAGCTGGCTCCGGGCGTGAACGAGCTCGTGCGCATCTACGTCGCCCAGAAGCGCAAGGTGCAGCAGGGCGACAAGCTGTCCGGCCGCCACGGCAACAAGGGCGTCATCAGCCGCGTGCTTCCGGTCGAGGATATGCCGTACCTCGCCGACGGAACGCCGATCGACGTCATCTTGAACCCGCTGGGCGTGCCTTCGCGTATGAACGTCGGCCAGCTGCTCGAGAACCACCTCGGCTGGGCGGCCAAGTGGGGTTGGGATGACAAAGACGATTCCGACGAGGTCGTCGAGGGTCCGATGTTCGTCGCCACGCCCGTCTTCGACGGCGCCCACGAGGACGAGATCTCCGATGCCATCGAGCGCGCGAACCGCAACCTCATCAACATGAACCACGCCAAGTACGGCGACAAAGCACGCGACGAGTTCGTACCGCAGCTGTCCCGCACGGGCAAGACGTGGCTGTACGACGGCCGCACGGGCGAGAAGTTCCGCGAGCCCATCACGGTCGGCCAGACCTACATGCTGAAACTCGGCCACATGGTCGACGACAAGATCCACGCCCGCTCGACCGGCCCGTACAGCCTCATCACCC
>JAFUBE010000199.1 GCA_017460365.1 Eggerthellaceae bacterium | reverse complement strand
TTCCGCCACGATGTGCGCAATCGAGGTTTTTCCCGTACCCGCCGGCCCGAAAAGGATGACCGACGTCAATGCGTCGCGCTCGATTGCTGTACGCAGCCAGCTGCCCGGTCCGCACGCCTCAGCCTGGCCGACGAGTTCGTCGAGCGTCCGCGGCCGCATGCGTACCGCTCGCCGTGCGGTGGCCAACGCCGATGCGTCTTCGACTTCTGTGAACAAGGTATCCATGCCCGCATCATATCATCATGGGACACGATGGCCAGACAGGGGGACGTCCCCCTGTCTGGCCCAGATGCGACGAGGTGGGACATTCATATGTACAGGAGGCATGTCAAGACTGGAATTTCCCCGGCATGTACGCTACGCTCATACCAGGCCCCGTTCTCGAAGCCGTATTACAGCGGTGGACCGACATACTTTTAAACGGGAGCTCTAGATTGCGCGTGAAATGGGGATTCGCGTCCGTTGATGCGAAAGCCAGGCAGCAAGCTGCGAGCACCCACCTTTCGAGGTGGGTTCATCCTTCCGGCCGGGGATGGGGCTTTTTTCTTAATTGAATTCCGCACGTTCGCCGCTTGAACGCGCATGGTGTTATGATGTCACCATCCAATCAGGAGGTTGTCATGGAACCGATAGATATCGTTTTGCTCATCCTTTACGTGGCGCTCATAGCGTTCGTCATCGTGCTTGTAGTGCTTATGGTGCGGCTCATGAACACGCTGAAGGTCGCAAACAAAACGATTAAAGACCTCGAACCGGCAATCGCAAACGTGAATGCCATCACGGAAGACGTTAAGCCGACCGTGCGCAAGCTCGAGCCCGTTGTCGACCGTGTGCAGTTGACTCTCGACGCGGTGAACCTCGAGATGATGCGCGTGGATGGTATTTTGGAAGACGTTTCCCAGATTGCCGACAGCGCGGCATCGGCCACCAATGCGGTCGACACCATTACGTCGGCACCGGTGAAGGCCGTAAGCGGCGTGGCTGAAAAGGTTCGCTCGTATTTCGGGGGCACACCTGCCAGCAAGGAATCGACGGAACTGGGCGAACAGCGTTCGGCGGTGGAGCAAGCGCTCGAAGAGTACAAAGCCGCCGAAGCCCAAGACGAAGCGGCAGCTGCCCAGCCCGGCTCTGTTGAGGCCGACTCGGCCGCGCCCGCGCAGGCCGAGCCCGAGCAGGCCGAACCCGCGCAAGCCGAGCCTGAGCCTACTCAGGTTGAATCCGCGCTCCAGCATACCGGCGAATCGAAAGAAGAAAAGAAGCCCTTCGTGGTCATCGACCCCGAAGCGATAGAAAACAGCCCCTTCTTCAACGACAAGACCGAGAGTGAGTAACTTCTTGGAGGAACCCGAAAAGAAGAAGGTAAGCGACAAGGCGCTAAGGCGCCTTGTTCGCATTTGGTCGCTCGTTGGCGTCTGCGTGCTGGGCGCCGTCTGCGTGTTTTTGGCCGGCATTTTGGCGAACGCCATCGGCGTCATCGTGTGGACGGTCGTGTTCGTGTTCATCCTGCGCGGGCCGGTGGAATGGCTCGACAAGCGAGGCGTGAACCGCACTGTAGGCACCTTGCTGTCGTATGTGCTGCTCGTTGCGGTCATCGTGTTGCTGGTCGTGCTTATCTTCTCGCCGTTGTTCGGCATTCGCGACCAGTTCGTCGAACTCATGAGCAACCTGCCCACCATCGTGAAGGACTTCCAGGCTTGGGCGTCGGCTCTGTACGATCGCTATGCCGACATTTTGCAAAGCGAGGAAGTGCGCAACTGGATTACAAGCGTGCTGCAGTCGTTCGGCTCGTGGTTGCAGGGTTTCGCTTCAAGCAGCGCAACTGGCATCATCGATGCAGGCGCATCGTTGGCAAACATCGTCATGTGCATCGGCTTCGCGCTGGTCATTGCCTTCTGGATGCTCATCGCGCTGCCTCGGCTGTATCGTGAGGTGCTGCGCCTGGCGGGTCCTGCGCACCATGAGGACGTCGAGATGCTCACCGTTACGGCAACGCGCATCATGGGCGGTTATTTAAAGGCGACCATCATTCAATGCGCCGTCATCGGCGTGCTGTGCGGCATCTTGTTCGCAATCCTCGGTATTCCGAGTGCCGCGGCCATCGCGGTCATCACCGGCCTGCTGAACATCATCCCCAGTGTCGGTCCTTGGCTCGGTGGCGCCCTCGCGTTCATCGTCGGCGTTCCCAGCAGCGCCGTTACGGCGGTCATCGCGCTTTTGGGGACCATCGTGTTGCAACAGCTTGTGTACACCTTCCTTTCGCCCAAGCTCATGGGCGATTCCGTCGACATTCATCCGGCCCT
>JAFUBE010000002.1 GCA_017460365.1 Eggerthellaceae bacterium | reverse complement strand
CCCCCTACCTGCTTCCCGCTGGACAACGCCGCCCTGTTCTCTACCCCTCCGAATTGCATAAAACGCCAAGGAAAGTGCATAAACGGTCCCTGGGACGGGCGGCTGCCGCCCGGCTTTGGGGCCGCCCGACCCGAAAGGATGGCCCATGGCATGGCAGACGCCGTTCTCGGAAGCCGAAGACCAGTTCATACGCGGCAGCTGGCCCGACATGGGGCCTGCCGAGATAGCCCGGCACCTGGGCCGCAGCCGCACCGGCGTGAGCCACCGCGTGACCAAGCTCGGACTGCGGGAGGGGCAGTGCCCCGACGCGCCCGCGCGCATGGGGCACGGCAGGCGCGGGGCCGATTCGCGGCCCAAGACCATGGCCGAGGCGGCCAGGTCCGGCGACGAGCAGAAGGTGCTCGAAACGCTGCGCGACGTGCTCGCGGAGCGCATCGACGCCACGACCAGCGCCCGGGACACCGCAGCCCTGGCCAAGCGGATGATCGAGGTCGGGGCGCGCATAGAGGAGGTCCGCGACGGCGGCAAGCCGCAGGGCAAAGGGGCGGAGGTGACCAGCTTCGATGTCATCGCTTCGAGACGCGCCGGGCGTAGAGCGACCGCCCAGGCTTAGGGTGGTCCCCAGCGGAGACTACTCGTGGGAGTTCCCCCTCGAGGACGCGTGCGACCTGGCCGCCGCCTACCTGGTCGAGCTGCAGGACTGGCAGCGCGACGTGCTGGCCTGCTGGCTCGCCGAGGACGAAGAGGGACGCTACGCCTGCACCACGTGCGGGCTGCTGGTGCCGCGCCAGAACGGCAAGACCGAGGTTGTGGCCGCGCGGATCCTGTACGGGATGCTCTTCGGCAACTGCGGCGCCGGCGAGGTCATAGCCTACTCGGGCCACACCGTCGAGTCGTCCCTGGTCGTGTTCAGCCGCCTCCTCGAAGTGTTCGGCGACGACCGCGAGCCGCCCGAGACCTGGGCGCACCCGGAGATGCACGAGCTCGTCGCCTACGAGCGGTTCACCAACGGCCACCAGGCCATACGGCTGCAGAACGGGTCCGAAGTGACCTTCAACGCTCGTTCGACCGGGCGCAAGCGGTCGCAGACCTGCGACGTCATGGTCTACGACGAGGCGGGATTCCTGACCGACGACCAGCAGAGCGCGTCCAAGTCGACCGCCGCGTCCGCGCCGCACGGCAACCCGCAGGTGGTCTACCTGGGAACTCCGCCTTCAGAGCACGGCATCTACGCCGAGCCGTTCGCCCGCGTGCGCAACAACGCTATGTCGAACGCCGGAAGGCTCTGCTGGCACGAATGGTCCGTGGAGCGCATCGAGCGGGACACGCTTTCCGACCGCAACGTATGGGCCGAGTGCAATCCCGCCATGGGGCGGCACCTGCTGGCGTCGTACGTGGAAAGCGAGCTCATGGAGCTCTCGGCAGAGAAGTTCGCGATCGAGCGGCTCTGCTGGTGGCCGGAGACGGCCAGCGCCAAGGCCGTCGACGCCAAGCGGTGGGAAGCCGCCGCCGTGGAGGTGCCGGAGCAGGAGGAGGGCGCAGACCCCATGGAGGGCTTCGACAAGATGGCGGTGGGCGTGAAGTTCGCGCCCGACGGCCTGCAGCTCTGCGTTTCGGCGGCCCTGCTCTCGCGCGGAAGGCCCCGTTCGGCGGATTCCGTGCACGTGGAGCTTATGCACGCCGAGGACACGCTCTTGGGCATCCAGTGGCTCGTCGACGAGCTGGTGGATGCGCGCGACCGCGTGGCCTGCGTGGCCATAGACGGAAGGATCGGCGCGGAGAACCTCGCCGGCGCGCTCGTGAGGTCAGGGCTGCCGAAGAAGGCCGTCCACGTGATGGCCCCGCACGACGCCATAACCGCCACCGCGATGGGCACGACCATGCTCGCCGAGGGGCGCATGACGCACAACGGCGACGCGGTGCTCTCCGCGTCCGCCAAGGCCGCAGTGAAGCGGCGCATAGGAAGCGACGGCTACGGCCTGGGCGGCGACAGCTGCGCGATAGAGAGCGCGTTCGCCGCCGCGTGGGCGGTCGTGACAACCAAGAGGGACCCGAGTAGAAAGCAGCTTATCGGATGAGCGAGATCTGGGAGAAAGGGAGCCATGGGCCGAGCGACTTCTCCGGCATCCTGAACGCCGACGGGCTCTGGCCCGCGCAAAGGGACAGGCTCCAGGAGCTGATGCTGGTGTACAGCGACGTCATGGCCGACAATTCGAAGCGGCGCGCCTACTACGACGGCAACATGACCGTCAAGGGCATCGGCATCGACACGATGCCCAAGACCGTGCGCACCGACGAGGCGTGCAACTGGCCGCACAAGGCGGTTTCGAGTGTCGCGGAACGTTCCGTGTTCAAGGCGTTCCGCTTCGAGGACGGCTCCGAGGACGCCAACCTTGTCGCAATTGCGCGAGACAACGCCATCGCCGACGCCTACGACCGCCACAAGTCGAGCGAGCTCATACACGGGTGCATGGCCGCCACCGTCGGCAAGCACGCCGGGCGCGTCATCGTGCGCTTCCACAGCGCCGAGAACTGCGCCATGGACTGGGACGAAGGGGCCGACCGCATTGGCGCCGGCTTCGTGGTGGCCGCCTCGCGCAGGACGCCCTGGAGCGGAAACCGCAAGGTGCCGGTGCGCGTGAACCTGCACGAGCCGGGCCTGGTCACGCTGCTGCGCCGCCTGGACAGCGGGCATTGGGTTTGCGACGGGACCGAGCGCACCGCGCTCGACCGGCCGATGATGGAGGCGTTCACCTTCGACGCCAACGGCGACAAGCCCCTGGGCCAGAGCCGCGTGAGCAAGGACGTCATACGCCTGACCGACGCGTGCGTGCGCGTTATGCGCGACATGGCCGTGAGCGCGGAGTTCTATGCGCACCCGCAGAAGTACCTGCTGGGTCTCACCGAGGACAACTTCAACGAGTTCAAGAAGGACAAGTGGTCCACCTACATCGGAGCGCTGGTGCTGGCCGTGGGCGACGAGGACCACGGCGCGCCCACGTTCGGGCAGCTCGCAGCCGCCAGCCCCCAGCCCTACATCGACCTCATCCGCTGCTACGCGACCATGTTCAGCGGCGCCACCGGCGTGCCGCTCAACAGCCTTGGCATCGTGCAGGACAACCCGTCTTCCGCCGAGGCCATCGGCGCTTCGAGAGAGGACATCTGCAACATCGCAGCCGCCATGAACCGCTCCAACCGCAAGAGCCTGGAGCGGGTGGCGCTGATGGCCATGGCCGTGGCGGAGAACAAGGGGACCGACCAGCTGAGCGAATCCCAGAAGGGCGTGGTGGCCAAGTTCGCCGACCCGATGATCTACAGCCCCGCGCAGAGGGCCGACGCCGGCACCAAGTGGGCCCACGACGTGGAGGGCTTCGCCGGCACCGAGGTCTACTGGGAGATGCAGGGCGCAGACCCCGCCGACATCAGGCGCATCCGCAGCGAGACCGACCGCAAGGCGGCACGGTCCGTGCTCGACTCGCTCATGTCGGTGGACATCCCGAAGGCGTCCGATGGATAGGCACTACGAACGCTACGTCCAGGCGGTCGAGAACATATCCCTTGCGGCCCAGCGCGAGCTGGAGGAGCTCTGGGAGAGGCTGCCGAAGGACGACAAGCTGCAGCTGCGCGACGCGCTGCTGGAGCTGGTGCCCGCCATCGCCGACAAGTACGGCGACCTGGCGGCATTGGCAGCCGCCGAGTACTACGAGCAGGAGCGCCACCGCCAGATAGGCGGCGAGTACCGCGCCATCCTGGCGCCAGCGACCGACGAGGACCGCGAGGCCCTGCTTGAGTCCATCCGCTTCGCCTGCGGCTACCTTTTCGAGGGTGATGGCGATGGATCCTAACCGCACGATCAAGCCCAAGCCCCTTCTGTCGGTGCTGCGCGGCGCGCTCGACAGGCGGATAAAGCAGAGGGCCCGCGACACGATGGTGAGAAATGCCGTCGAGGACCCCGCGAAACCGTACGCGCAGCGCGTGGTCGAAGAGGATGCCTGCGACTTCTGCAGGCAGCTCGGCACCAGCCGCCCGGTAAAGCCATCGCAGATCGCCAGCCGGTACCACCAGTACTGCAAGTGCCACGTCGCTTTGTTCTTCCAGGAGACGCGATTCAAGGATCGTTTTACAAGCAAGGAGCGGCTTGAAAAGCTCGGCATAACGATTGAGGACGGCGCTAGCCCGGACGATTGGGAGAAGCGAACTGCTTTGATTCTCGCATCAGCAGGCCATCGGATTCGGTTCTTGAAAGAGATTGACAAGAACAGAAGACGACGAAGCGACATCAAGCTGAATGGCCTCAACTTTGAGTTTAAGAATCCAACCGGCGACTCAGGGAACACTATCCAGAATCAACTTTTAAACAACTTCTATGGCAATGATGGGGAGACGTTCAATCCGCAGAGTAGCAGGCTCGTAATCAGCAACGTAAGAAGCTCTATGAGCATGCTTGATATGGAGCGCGGATTGGCCAAGGTGCTAAGCGGTAATTCCAGGATATCGTCCAAAGAGCTCGATTATATGGACGAGATTGTGCTTGTTGACTCGAAAACGGGAAGAGTACGACGCTATACGCTGAAATAATTTTGGCGCATCACCGGGCCAATGTCCGGCTCTGCGCCAATGCAATTGCAATGTAATTCTACCAAACCTAAAGGAGGAAAACAATGGATTCCGGGAAGCAAGTCTCTAAAGAGCAGGTGTTCGCTGCGTTGGCGGCGTTCGTGGTCGACGTGGCTCAAAACTGGCGCGACGCCGGGCCCGAGGCGCTGCGCGCTATGGTCAAGGTGGCGAAGTCGTACGGATCCTCAGATGCCATGGACGCTCTGATAAGCAACCTCAAGGAGCTTGAAGGATTGGACGTGTAAGGCCTCCAGGTCGGATTTTGGAACCAGGCTATGCGATGAAAGCCAGGCGCCAACTTTTGCGAAAAAATGAAAGTGCTACGCGCCGCCTCCGGGCGGCTTTTTCATGTTAGGAGACTCTATGGCCGAGACGCGAATCCCTAGCGAACGGTATGCCGCTATGGCTGAGGACCTCATCGAGCACGAAGGATGGCTGGCACCGATCGCCCACAGCGAGGTGCGCATCGCCTACCTGTCCTCGGACGCGAAGAAGACCTCGAAGGGCAAGGCCGTGTACGGGCAGTGCGAGAAGGTTTCGGACAAGTACAAGTGGGCGGTCCCCTACGATTTCGCCATCGTCATCTACGAGCCCAACGTAGCCGGATTCAACGAGTCGCGGCTGCGCATCCTCATGTTGCACGAGCTCATGCACGTGGGCGTGTTTGCCAACGAGGATGGTGAGGAAGTATACAAGATCGTCTCGCACGACGTCGAGGACTTCCGCGCGATCCTGGACCGCTTCGGCATGGACTGGGCGGTGCCCGAAGGGGGCGACGCTGCATGACGTGGAAGATGATGCGCGTGTTCAAGTGCAGCCTGTGCGGGCGGGAGAAGCACGAGGAGGGCGGCAGGCTCCATCCCACGTGGAGCGGCAACGATAGCGAAGAGGGTGACTGCTATTGCCCAGAATGCCTGGCGAAGCTCGACGACCTGACCTGCTGCTCGTTCTTGCATCTCGATGGCAATCCGCACCGCGTTGTGTGCAACAAGTGCGGCACCAGCTTCCATATTGACGCGCTCTCCATAGACGGCAACGTGCCGCCGGATAGGTGCCCAGGATGCAAAAGGCGGATCAGCAAGCAAAACGGTTTGTCCGCCGGGTAAGACGGCAACCTGATTTCTGGAATCAAGCGCCTGCGGGCGCTTTTTTCATGCCCTGGCGGTGCTAGACGCCGGGGCGAACCTACTCATTGCGCGCGAGGCATAGCGCGCACCGACACCGCCTGGGGGCGGGGGAAGGGGCATGCACATGTCCGAGAACACTGCGGAAGCAGGAAACCAGACCGTGGAAGGCACGGGGAGCGAGAACCCCTCAGCTGAGGGTTCCCGCACGTTCACGCAGGAAGACGTGAACAAGATGATCGCGAAGGAGCGCAGAGAGACCGAGGCGAAGTTCGCGGGGTACGCCGACTTCAAGGCCAAGGCCGAGCAGTTCGACGCATTGGAGGAGGCAAAGAAATCCGAGCTCGAAAAGGCCAACGACGCGCTGGCCAAGGCAAACGCCGAGCTCGAAGAGCTCAAGGCCGAAAAGGAGCGCGCGGCAGCCGTCGCGGCGGCGGCCAAGGAGCACGGCGTGGACGCCGACATGCTGGCCCGGATGGCGGGCGACGTGGAGGACAACGCCGCCTTCCTGGCCGAGAAGGCCGCCTCCCGGCCCAAGTACCCCGACGTGCCCGACGAGGGCAGCTCGGGCAGCCGCGCGCCGGAGCAGAAGGACTGGCTTCGCAAGAAGCTCGAACAACGTTAGGAGAGGGAAATGGCAGATTCGATCAACATCATCGAACGGGGCGACGTGGGCAGCGAGCTTATGCCCGACCAAGTCGTCACCGAGATCATCCAGGAGGTCCCGAAGGCCTCCGTCATGCTCTCGCACGCCAAGCAGGTGCGCATGAGCTCCAAGAAGTACAAGCAGCCCGTGCTGGCCACGCTGCCCGAGGCGTACTGGGTGGACGGCGACATGGGGCTGAAGAGCACCTCGAAGTCCGACTGGACGGGCCTGGAGATCGTCGCGGAGGAGATGGCCGTCATCGTGCCCATCCCCGACGCCGTGGTCGAGGACTCCAAGATCAACCTGTGGGACGCTGTCAAGCCGCTGATCGCCGAGGCGATCGGCAAGAAGCTCGACGCGGCCTGCATCTTCGGCGCGGACAAGCCCGCCACATGGCCCGACGCCATCGTGGCCGCAGCCACCGCCGCAGGCAACGCGGTGGCCCGCACGGCGACGACCGACCTGGGCCAGAACGTTGCCGAGCTGGGCGCAAAGGTGGCCAAACAGGGCTACGGCATCAACGGCTTCGTCAGCAAGCCCGGCATGCAGTGGGAGCTGGTGGGCCTGCGCAACCAGCAGGGAGACCCCATCTACACCCCGCTGCCCGGAAGCCCGGCGAACGGCCTGTACGGCTACGAGCTCAACGAGGTGATGAACGGGGCCTGGGACGCCAGCGCTGCCGAGCTGGTCGCTCTCGACTGGTCCAAGCAGCTCATCGGCATCCGCCAGGACGTCACCTACAGGATCTTCGAGGAGGGCGTCATCAGCGACTCGAAGGGCAAGATCCTGCTGAACCTGATGCAGCAGGACACCAAGGCCCTGCGCGTGGTGTTCCGCGTTGGCTACCAGGTGGCAAAGCCCAAGACACGTGCCCAGGGCGAGCTGGCATACCCGGGCGGCGTCATCACGCCGCTTGCTGCCGACTCGTCGGGGGAATAGCCGGCGAGGGCAACAGCGCCGGTGACGCCGGCGCGAAGAGCCTGTCCTCGATGACCAAGGACGAGCTGCTCGCCTACGCAGCCGAGCTTGGCATCGAGGGCGTGTCCTCGTCGATGACGAAGGCCGAGATAATCCAGGCAATCGAAGGCATGGAAGGAGGCGAATGATGCCGCGCATGAAGGCGCTTCGCGCGTTCACCGACGAGTCCAGCGGCAGGCTCGTGGCGGCGGGCAGCGAGTTCGAGTGCTCGCCCGGCGCGTCGGCGAGGCTCGCCTCCAAGGGGATAGCCGAACCGGCGGCGAGGCGCGGCGGAAGGCCCAGCAAGGCCGAGCTGCTCGCCAGGGCCGCCGAGCTGGGGGTCGAGGTGCCTGAAGGGGCCACGAACCCGCAGATAGCCGACGCCATAGACGCCGCAGTCGGCCCCTCCCGCAAGGGCCGTCGCCGCCGCGCGGGCGCGAGGCCCGGCAGACGGCCCCGGAGGGGGTGACGCGCATGGCGAACCCCTACGCGACGATAGAGAACTACACGGCCCGCTACGGCGGGGTCGGAGACAGCGCCGCCGAGAGAATCGGGCGGCTGCTCGACGATGCGGCCCTGTTCCTGGACGCCGCCGTCGACGAGTACGGCATAGACGCCGTGGCAAAGGCCGACGCGCTCGAGCTGGTGTGCTGCGCCCGCGCCCGCTACCTCGAGGAGCGCGGCGACGGCTCGGCCAGCCGCACGCAGCAGGCGGGCCCTTACAGCTACACGGTCAGCTACACGAAGCCGCCCAGGGATTTCCGGTCCTGGCTCCGCGACGAGTTCGGCGCTCTGCTCGGCATATCGGAGGGCGGCGTCGCATGCGTCCCGCTCGGGTTCGGTGAGCCGTGATGGGCGGGGCGTTCGAGACCGAGACGATCCGCGTCGACGGCGTTCCCGTCGACGGCGTGCTCGTGTCGCCGGGCGAGTCGGACAGGCTGCTGCCCACCGACATCGCGCTGCCAGCGGGCGCGCGGGTCGAGTACCGCTTGGACATACCCAAGTCGTACACAGAGCGCCTGTGCGGGCAGAAGGTCGAGGTCCGGGGCGGGCTCTACGACGTCGCCGACAAGCCCGCCTACACGACCGGCAACACCCCCGGGGAGTGGAACCGCTACGCGCTGGCCTACCGGCTCGAATACGGCCTCTCGGACGAGATCCGTCTGACCGCGCTCGAAACCGGCATCGACGAAACCGGCTACCCCGTGGCCTCGGAGCGGACCGTCTACGAGGGTCCCGCACAGGCTCGCATGGATTCGGGGGAGACCTCCGGCGGAAGCGCCAGGCAGACCGACTCCACGGAGACGTGGCTGTTCGTGTTCCCGTGGCCCGAAGGGCTCGACGGGGCGCTGCCCTCGTCGCTGCGGATCGCATTCCGGGGCGACGTGCTCGACGTGGTTTCGGTCGACAACGTCGACCGGCGCGGCGAGAGCGCCAGCGTGAAGGCGGTGCGGCGTGGGTAGGGTCGTGGCGGCGTCCGAGTTCGACGGCGCGATCAGCGAGATACTCCGCGAGTTCGCCGACGAGGTCGACGAGCGGATGCGCGCCGACGTGCGCATGGCGGGCGAGGTCGCAGCCAGGACGACGAAGGACCTGGCGGGAAGCGTGCTCGGCGGCACCGGCAAGTACGCCGGGGGCTGGACGCACGACACGGACGAGGGGGCCCACTCGGTTGCCGACACCACCCACAACACGACCCAGCCGTCGCTCACGCACCTTCTGGAGAAGGGGCACATGACGCGCGGCGGGGGCGGATGGGTGCCGGGCCGCCGGCATATCGCCGAAGGGGCCGAGGCTGGATTCGCCGAGCTGGAAAGGAGGATGCGCTGATGGGCAACGCCGAGGCTGCCGCCATGCTGCGCGCCGCAGGGATGCCGGTGGTCTACCACCACTGGCCGGACGGGTCGCGCCCGCGCTTCCCCTGCGTGCGCTACGTGGAGACCGGGCGAAACGACCTGGTCGCCGACAACGTGAACTACTTCAAGCGGACCGCCTACGAGGCGACGCTCGTGTCCGAGCGCAAGGACGACGCGGCTGAGGCCGCCGTCGAACGGGCGCTGGCGGAGGCGGGCGTGGCCTACTCCAAGGGCGAGACCGTCTACGTCGAGGCCGAGCGGCTCTACCAGGTCGCCTACGGCTTCACCCTGCCCGGGTAGGGCGCAAGAGCAAACAAGGCCGACAAGGCCGAAACCAGACAGGAGGCAAAGATGCCAGAGACCAACAAGGTGCGCTTCGGGCTCTCCAGGCTGCACATCTTCTTCTCGAAGGGCGAGGCGGAATGGGAAGAGCCCATCGCCATCCCGGGCGTAACCGAGTGCACGCGAACCGCGCAGGTGAACAGCGACGACTTCTACGCCGACAACATCCTGTACTACCGCGCCAACGCCGACACCGGCGACGAGATCAACGTGACCACGGCGTTGTTCCCCGACGAGGTGAAGGCCCGCATGCTCGGGTGGCGCATCGACTCCAAGGGGGCGCTGGTGCGCACCACCGACGGCGAGCCCGAGGAGTTCGCCATGGCCTATCAGGTTGAGGGCGACAAGAAGCCCCGCGCGAAGGTGGTCTACAGCTGCGTGGCCAGCGTTCCGGACGAGAGCGCGAGCACCAAGGGCGAGAACGTCGAGGTGCAGACCGAGCAGCTGGCCATCCGCAGCAAGGCCATCCCGCTGGCCGGTCACAAGACCGTGGACGCCGTGCTCAACGAGTCCGACGACCCGGAGGCGTTCGCGACCTTCTTCGACGGGGTCTACGTGCCCTCCTACGAGAGCACGCAGGATCCCGAGAGCACGCAGGATCCCGCCGAGGGCTAGGGATGATACGCGCCCGCATATGGGGCCGCGAGGTCGAGATGCAGGGCAGCCCCTGGACCTTCCTGGTGTACCGCCGGGAGTTCGGGGGCGACCTGCTCTCCGACATCGTCGAAGCCTACAAAAGGGAGCGAGTGGAGCTGGCGGACTTCCTGAAGTTCGCGTGGGCGATGTGCCGCACCCGCTCCGACGAAGTCGAGCCGTTCGACGAGTGGTGCCGGTCCTTTCCGGAGTTCACCCTGGGCGACGGGGAGGGGTCGGCGGTCGCGTCGGTGATCGGGTCCGCCATAGAGGCGGAGCTGTTTCGTGCTCGATCGCCCTGGATCAGGAGATGGTGGCGAACGGTACGAGCGCGACGGCTGGGACGCGTATAGGGACGTGGCCGCGCTGGTCCGCATGGGCTTTTCGGTTGACGACGTCAGGCGGCTGACCATGGCCGACTTCGTCGCGTTCACCGACGTGGCCTTCGGCGAGGACGCACGCCAGGCGGCGGCCCGCGAGGCCACCCAGGACGACATAGACGATTTCATGAGCTAGGGGAGGTGCGACATCAATGGCGGGGGTCTACAAGGGGCTCACGATCAAGATCGAGGCGGACGACGGCGACCTGCAGCGCGCGCTCAACCGCAACGGCAAGCAGGCGGGCACCCTCTCGCGCGAGCTGAAGCAGATCGAGAAGTCGCTGCGCTTCGATACCAGGTCGCCGCAGCTGCTGGCGCAGAAGATGCAGAAGGTCTCCCAGCAGGCCGAGAACACCCGCGACAGGCTGAAGCTCCTGAAGCAGGCCGAGCGCGAGCTGGGCCGCGAGAAGATGTCGGGGCAGCAGTGGAGCGAGCTGCAGGGCGACATCGCCGCGTGCGAGGCGAGGCTGCGCGCGTACAGGGAGCAGCTCCGCGAGCTGGGCGCCCAGCAGGCGGCCTCGAACTCCGTGCTGGGCAAGGCGGGGGCCTTGCTGCAGCAGCACGCGGGCGGGTTCGAGAAGGCGGGGGCCGCCATGCGGGCGGTCGGAGGAGTGATGACGCGAACCGTCACCCCTGCGATCGCGGTGGGCGCCGCCGCAAGCGTGAAGGCGGCCGTGGACATAGACACGAGCCTCACCAACGTGCGCAAGACCGTCGACGGCACCGAGGAGGACTACGCAAGGCTCAAAGACGCCGCCGTCGAGTTCAGCAAGACCAACGCGGTCAGCGCCGCGCAGATACTCGACATCGAATCCCTGGGCGCGCAGCTCGGCTTCACGCTGGACACCATGGCCAACGGCAAGTCCGAGATCCAGGAGTTCGGCGAGGTCGTGAGCGGCCTGGACATAGCCACGAACATGAGCGCGGAGCAGGCGGGCACCGAGCTGGCCCAGTTCTTCAACATCATGGGCGAGGGCAAGGACATGGCGTCGAACTACGGCTCGGCCATCGTCGAGCTGGGCAACAGCTTCGCCACGACGGAGTCAGACGTTTCAGCCATGGCCATGCGCATCGCGGGCGCTGGCAAGAGCATCGGCCTGTCCAGCGCCGACGTTCTGGGCCTGGCGACGGCGCTGTCGTCGCTGGGCATCGAGGCCGAGGCGGGCGGCACCGCCGTGTCCACGGTCATGTCGCAGATCGACAAGGACGTGGCCACGGGCGGCGAGGGCCTTCAGACCTGGGCGAGCACCGCCAGGATGTCGGTCGACGAGTTCGTGGCGGCGTGGAAGGACAGGCCCGTCGACGCGCTCGATTCCGTGCTGCGCGGCATGGAATCGGCGGTCGAGGAAGGCGGCAACCTTTCGGTGATGCTCGAAGATCTGGGCATCTCGAGCCTGCGGCAGACCGACATGATGAAGCGTCTGGCCAACTCGGGCGACCTGATGTCGCGCGCGGTCGGCGCCGCCAACGACGCATGGCGCGAAAACACGGCGCTTTCCGCCGAGGTGGAAAACCGCAACGACAGCCTGGCCGCCAGGTTCGAGATGCTCAAGAACCGCATCGTCGCGGTGGCCCAGGAGGTGGGCGAGCCGATCGCCGACGCCATGCTTTCCGCCGTGGAGGCGGCCAGGCCCCTCTTCGACGCCATCGAAAGCGGGGCCAGGTCGTTCTCCGAGATGAGCGCGGGCGAGCAGCAGGCGGTGCTGCAGACGCTCGCGTTCGCCACCGCTCTGGGGCCCGCGCTCTCCGGCATCGGGGGAATCGTCTCCAAGATCGGCCCGCTCGGGGAAGGCATGGAGTCGATCGCCAAAGGGCTGGCCAAGGCCGACATGAAGGTGTTCGGCACCGCAGCAGCCGAGGCCAGCGTGGCGTCGGGGGCCGCAGCGACCGGCGGCATCGCCCTGCTGGTCGCAGCACTCGCGGGCGCGGCGATCGGCATAGCGAACACGGCCAAGGAGGCCGCCGACTACCGCGACGCGACCACGGGACTCGTGGAGGCCGCCGAAGGGGTCTCGCGCTCCATGTCGGGGCAGGCCGACGCCTTCGGCGACGCAGCCGGGGCCTCGGAGAGCTCGCGCGACCGGGTCAAGAAGGCCCTGGAGGACCAGGCGGAGACGGCCCGCAAGCTCAATGACGACATGGCCAAGGTCGGCTCCGACTCCGCCATGCTCAAGGCCTACGCCGACAAGATAGGCGAGCTCGCCGGCAAGTGCGACGGCGACGCGCGCAAGATCGCCGAGCTGCAGCTGGCGGTGGACGGCTACAACCGCATCACCGGGGAGAGCGTGGCGATAACCGACGGGGCGTCGGGCGCGATCGACCGTTCGACCGGCGCGCTCATGGCCAACGCGGACGCCTGGATCGCGAACGCGAGGGCCCAGGCGATGCAGGAGGCCATGGTGGACCTCCAGCGCCAGCAGGTGGAGAACACGATGGCCCAGGCCGACGCCAAAGACGCGCTCTCCGACGCCGAGCAGCGCCTGGCCGACGTGCAGTCGGACCCGGCGGCCACCGTCGACGCGGAGCTTGCCGCCACCATGGCGGTGCAGGCCAGGCGCGAGGAGTACAACCAGGCCACCGAGGCCGTGGCCGCAAACGAGCAGGCCATGGCCAGGCTCACGGACGCCTTCGCCGAGCAGTCGCAGCAGGCCGAGCAGGCGTCGGCCCACGCCGCCGAGCTGCAGGGCGGCTACGACAGGCTGCGCGCGGGCATGGAGGAGGCGGGGGTCTCCGCCGAGGACGCCGCCGCCAGGATAGCCCAGCTCGACGCGCAGGGCATCGACCCCAAGCAGTTCCACGTCACCGACGACGGCACCATCGTGGACAACATGGGCCGGGTGATCGAGCTGGACGCGAAGACCCTTGGCGGCAAGCCCTACACCGTCACCGACAACGGAACGATCGCACTTGCGGAGTCGAATCTTGCCCGCCTCGACGGCAACAACCCCGACGACAAGCGGTTCTCGGTCGAGGCGATAACGGCCGCAGCGAACGCGGCGATCGACGCGACCAACCGCAAACCCATTAACGACAAGCCGTTCACCGCCAGGGCGAACACGGCGGCCGCGAACGCCGCCGTGGACAACATCAACCGCAAACCCGTTAACGACAAGTCGTTCACCATCCGGGCATTCGACCATGCCAGCGGGGTGATTTCGAACGTGTTGGGCATGCTCCGCTCCGTCACCGACCGCACATCGACCATCACCACCGTCCACCGCAACGTCACGGTGGCCGAGGCCAGGAACGCGGCAGGCGGGGTGGCCATGCCGGCTCACATGGCGGGCGCGATCGTCACGCGCGCCACCGTAACCGACATGGGGCTCGTCGGCGAGGCCGGGGCCGAGGCCGTGCTGCAGGGGGCGCACGGGACGCGGGCCATCGTGCCGCTCACCAACCGGCGATACGTGCGCCCGTTCGCCCAGGCGGTGGCCTCCGAGATGCCCGCGCCCGCCGCGCAGGGCAGGGGCGACGTGAACGTGTACCTGGACTACCGCGCGGGCGAGGACGCCACGCGGCTGGTCCGCGACATAGCAAGGCAGGTAAAGATGCACAGGATGGCGGGGTAGCAGCATGGCGAAGGCCAAGGACATATCCGGTAAGCCCGACGGCAAGGTGAGCGGCCTGGCCGCACCGGCCAGGGACGCCACGAGCACGTACAAGGTGGCGAGCAAGTGGACCGTCGGCAGCTGGCTGACCAACGACCAGAACGCGCGGCGATTCCAGCACATCGACGCGCAGTGGTACCTGCACACGTCGTACGGGCGGCTCCACAAGTCGGTCCCCGGCCAGGGAACGGGCTTCAAGGAGAGCTGGATCTGGCTGACCGACTTCACCGCGTCGAGCAAGGTGAGGTACACGAGGGCGTCGTTCTACCCCGTCACATCGTGCAAGCTCACGGGGGTGACCGTGGAGGTGCGCGGGACCAACGCCAAGGGCTGGGGGCCGTGGGCGAGCTCCTACATGTCGTTCTCGACCCCGCGATCCCCCTCGCTCGACGCGGTCTCGCGCGCGTCGGAGACGGGGTCGCTGAGCACGACGGTCAAGACCAACGCGGGCAAGGACCGCCAGGAGCGCTACGACACCCAATGGAAGATCGAGGTGTACGACTCCCGGAAGGCGAAGTGGCAGACCGTGAAGAGCGGGTCCACCACATCGACCGAGTTCGGGTTGAGCTGGGACGTGGCTGACCAGCAGGCGCTCGGGTACAGCGCCTACGTGAAGGTCAAGTTCAGCGCGCGGGCGCGCGGCTTCGCCGGCGACAGCACCTGGGCGAGCAGGGAGCACGTGCTGGCATGGCCCGCGCAGCCCTCGATAACCAAGGTGTCATGCTCTTCCAGGGACGCGAACGGGCTTTGCACGGTCGGCGTTAGGACCAACTCCAGCGCGAACCATCCGGTGGACCGCGTGAAGCTGCAGGTGCTCAAGGACTGCGACTACACGAGCGCATCGCAGATGAGCGCATCGGACGACTGGGAGGACACCGGCTCCATAGACAGCGCGAACTGCACCGCGCTGGCCTGCCCCACGTCGGCTCTGCTGCCCCAGGCGGGCAAGCGCACGTGGATCCGGCTGAAGAACTACCACGACGACGAATCGGTGTTCTGCCGGTATTCGTCTCCCTACCGCATGACGCAGCTCGAGCGCCCCGTGCCGCCCGTTCCCAGCGCTGCAGACGACGTGGCCGACATCGTGTCGGCCACGTCGGGCGCCGACGGCGCGAGCATGCGCGTTCTGGTGGGCTGGCACGCCGACGACTCCGACGGAACCGAGCTGTCCTGGTCGGAGCACCAGGACGCTTGGACGTCGACCGAGGCCCCCTCCCGGTACAGCTTCGAATGGAGCGATGCCGCGCCCCAGGCCGAAGGGTACGCCCGCACGGCCCTCGTGACGGTGCGGGGCCTGGAGGCGGGTGTCGAGTACTTCTTCCGCGCGCGCCGTTACATGGACGCGGAAGGGGGCGAGAAGTTCGGGCCCTACAGCGCCTGGACCGCGCACACGCTCGCGCCTCCTCCGCCCGGCAACGTGGTGCTCTCCGCCCCCTCGTGGATCGAGGAGGGGCAGCCTGCGGCGTTCAGCTGGTCGCTCGACGGCGACTGGCCCCAGATAGCCTGGCAGCTCCGCTGCACGAGCGGGCTGTACGGCGAGATGCGCCGCTGGAGGGTGGGAATCCGCGAGCCCGCCGACTCCTACTCCGTGGTGCCGGGGACCATAACCGACGTGGCAACCGGCGAGCAGGTGGAACCGGACGTTCCCGACCCCACGTTCGTCGCGTTCGCGGTCGACCTGCCCGACGGCGACTACGAGGTGATCGGCGACTGGTACGGCCTCGGGGTCGGCGAGGAAACGTTCTGGTGCTTCGTCTACGACCCGGCGACGCGGAGTGTCAGAAGGCCCGCCGCAGGAGACGGGTACCCGTCGGACGTGCTCGCCGAAATGCAGGCGATGTGGGACGGCAACCGCCGCGCTCTGGCGTCGCGCATGGAAGAAACCCCCTACCTGATCTGCCATTCCGACGAGGATGGCCTGTTCCGTTACAGCATGGTGGTGGCTCAGGGCGAAGACGCGTTCGGAACGTGCACGGTGGACGCCGAGCGCATGCTCGAGGCGGCCGCCAGCCATGGGGGCGCGCCGGTCGCCACGTTCGTCGCGAGCGTTTCGACGGGCGGCGAATGGGTCGACTCGAACGAGGTCGCAGTGGGGGTGGCGGGGCGGCCATCGTGCTGGATCGAGCCGTTCCCGCTCGACGTGACCGTCCAGCCCCTGGGATTCTCCGTCTTCACCGGCCAAGGCGGAACCGTCTCCGCCACCGTGTGCTCGCTGGGGGCGTGGGGCCAGGGCGCGGATGGCAGGGAAAGCGAGCAGCTGCCGGGCGACGTCGTCTGGACGTACGCCCAGAACCCCGGCTGGGTCTGGGATCCTGAAGCGGGCGCATCCCGCGCCGACATGCAGGCCCCGGAGGGGCTTGACCTACGCAACGGCTGCACGTACTACCTGGAGGCGAGCGTGACCGACGAGCAGACGGGGCTGGCGTCCGAGCCCGTGGGCATGACGTTCGAGGTCCGGTGGGACCACCTTGCGCCCGCGCCCTCGGAGGCCATCGAGGTCGCCGCATCCGTGGAGTCCGACGGATCGGGCGGCGTCGTGCGGCAGGCGGAGATAGCCCTGGTGGAGCCGGATGGCTCGGAAGAGGGGGATGTCTACGACGTGTACCGAATCGGCGCAGACGGCCCTGAGCTCGTCGCCGCCGGAATGCCACTCGACGCACGTGTGATCGACCGCTACGCCCCGTTCGGCAAGGGGGAGCGGCGCTACCGCGTGGCGTGCCGGACCGCCGACGGCGACGTCGACTGGGCCGACTACCCATACGAGCTCGAAGGCGCGGCGCTGCGCATCGACTGGCCGGGCGGAAGCGTCGAGCTTCCCTACAACCTGGAGGTCCAGGATTCCTACGAGAAGGACTTCGAGCCCAGGACGCACCTTGACGGAACCGTCCAGGGCTACTGGAACAGGGGGGTTGCCATGTCCTCGGGCATGAGCACCGACGTCATGGCCCTGCGCGACCGCGACACGATAGCAAGGCTTCGCGAGCTCGCCAACCACGACGGGCCGGTGTTCGTGCGCACTCCCGACGGGGCGGCCTACCAGGCCAACGTGAACGTTTCCGGCCTCGACTCGGACGGCGGCCCGTCGACCGCCGTCGCATTGGATGCGGTGCGCGTGGCCACGACGGAGGCGTTCATGGCAACCGACTCGGAGTCGATAGCGCAGGGGGCGGTGTAGATGGCGTTGGACTGGGCCGCAGGCTACGAGGCGCAATGGCGGATCGCCCGCGTCGACAGGAGCACCTGGGCCGACGCGGGGGACGTCAGGGGGGTGCTGGCCGCATCCGTCGAGCGCAGCTGCACCGGGCTGCTGGAAAGCGGGATGCTCCGCGTCGAGGGCGACGGGCTGCCCGACGGGTACTACCGCGTGCACTTGCATGCGTCCCAGGGTCCGGAGCGCGCCCACGTCGCCTTCGCGACGCTGCTGTGCGAGGCGGAGGCCCGCGAAGCCGACAGGGGCACCTCCGAGACCGACGTGGCCGGATCGTCGGTGCTCGCACCCGCCCAGGGGCAGCGCCTGCTCGCGGGCGAGTACGCCCCCAAGGGATGCGACGGGGCCGCATGGGCGGCGTCGCTGCTCAAGCGGGCCGTGCACGCGCCCATCCGGCTGCTCGGCGGCTTCGCACTCGGCTCGCACGTGGTGTTCGAAGCCGGTACCACCCTGCTCGATGCCGCGTGGACGGTGCTCGACGCGGGCGGGTTCTGCATGCAGATCGACGGAACGGGCACGGTGCACGTGGGGCCGCTTCCGGTCGCGCCGTCCCTGGTGCTCGACCGGAACGGGGCGCGGTGCCTCACGCCCGGGGTCACGCGCTCCTCCGACAGGCTCGACGTGCCTAACCGCTACACCGCCGTCCTGGGCGCAGACGTGGCCCAGGCGGTCAACGACGACCCGGCGTCGCCGACTTCCGCGCCGGCGCGCGGGCGGTTCGTCGACGTGGTCGACCCGTCGCCGGTGCTCGTTGGAGGCGAAACGCTTGCGGCCTACGCGTCGCGCAAGCTCGAAGAGGCGAGCGTGGTCAGCGTCGAGCTCACCTACAGGCGCGAGTTCCAGCCGGGCGTTTTGCCCTTCTCGGTCGTGCGCGGCTCGCTTCCCGCGCTCGGGATCGAGGGGGACATGCGCGTGAGCGCGCAGAGCATCGAATGCGCCCATGGGGCGGTGGTCACCGAGAAGGCCGTTAGAGAGGAAAGGACATGGCGAAGGTAGATGCCCAGGCCGTGTGGGAGCTGGTCGACGCCATCGGCGGCGTGCAGGGGCCGGACGGACGGTCGTCGATGCCCGCCACCGTGACCCGCATCGACGAAGAGGGCACCGTGTGGGTGCGCATAGCGGGCGGGGCCGAAGAGACCCCGCTGTCGTCGATGTACGCGGGGGCGGGCGTGGGCGACGTCGTAAGCGTATCGCTGGGGAACCTGCAGGCCACGGGCACGGGGAACCTGACCTCTCCGGCAGCGACGGCCAGGGAGCTGGCCGAGGCGGCGACTGTGGCGAGGGAATCCCTGAAAAAGGCCTCGGCGGCCGCCGAGGCCGCAGAGAGCGCCGACAGGTCGGCGGGCGAGGCAGTGATCCTCGTGACCTACGAGTACGCGTCGAACTACGATGAGGCGGCCCCGCCGGACGCGGGATGGTCGGAGGAGTACCCGGACTGGGCGTCGGATGCGGTCCATTGGCGAAGGGCGAACATCGTCCACGCCAACGGCAGCCAGGAGCAGACCGCCCCGGAGCGCGTGAGCGGGAACAAGGGCGCTGACGCCGTGCAGGTCAAGGTCACCTCGACAAACGGCACGGTCTTCAAGAGCAATCTGGGGATATCGACGGTGCTCGAGGCGACCGTGATCGCGGGGGGCGAGCGCATAACCGACCTGGCGGCGCTCAAGTCGAGGGTCGGGAACTCCGCCTACCTGGAATGGGCGTGGCGGGGGCGCGGCGAGGGGTCGTTCTCCACGCTCGTGGCCACCGACCCGCGCATAAGGAGGGGCGGCTTCCAGCTGGAAGTCACGCCCGACGACATCGACGTCCAGGCCGTGATCACCTGCGGCCTGGTCTACTAGGAAGGATTCTGCATGGCAACAAGGGCACAGGACCAGGTCACCGTCATCGACGTCTCCGACGCCTACTCGGTGACCCTTTCGAACGAGGCGGCCTCGTTCAAGGCCACCAGCGACACCAAGCTCAACGTGGCGTCCAGCGCAACCACCACGGCGCAGGCGTTCTGCGGAACCGACGCCGTGGCGTGCACGGTGGACGCTTCAGCGTGCGCGCGCTCGGACACGGCCAACGTTACCGTGTCCGTGGACAACTCGGGCACCTGGCCCGTGATCACCGTCAACGTGGCTGCAGCGGCGACCGCAGGCGGCACCGTAACCATCCCGGTGGCGATCGGCGACGTCGTGATCACCAAGACGTTCAGCTACTCGATCGCGCTCAAGGGCACGACGGGTGCGGCGGGCGCGCGCGGCGCGCTGTGGTACTCGGGCACCGCCATCACGGGCACCTCGACCACGGCCACCATCTTCTCCGGGTCGGGCATAAGCTCGGCGATCGTGGGCGACATGTACCTGAACACGGACACGGGCAACACCTACCGATGCACCGTCAAGGGCGCGGCCAACGCCGCCAAGTGGGTCTACGTGGAGAACCTGGTCGGCCCCCAGGGCGGCCAGGGCAACCCCGGCGCGGCGGGGGCCGCAGGCGGCAGGTGGTACACCGGCACCGCATGCACCCACACCTCCGGCACGGCGAAAAGCGCAACGGGCATCACGGCGGTCGTGGGCGACATGTACCTGAACACGTCCACATCGAACTACTACCGCTGCACCACCGCTGGGGCGTCGGGCACCGCCGTGTGGACCTATGCGGGCAACTCGAAGGGCGCCAAGGGCGACACGGGGGATCCGGGGGCCGACGCGATAACCCTGTCGATAACCAGCTCCGCCGGGCTCATCTTCAAGAACTCCGACATCGTCACGACCCTGACCGCCCACGTGTTCAAGGCGGGCGTGGAGCTCACCGAGTCCACCACGCCCAAGCTGTCGAGCCTCGGGACCATCAAGTGGTACAAGGACGGCGGGAGCACTGCGGTGGGCACGGGGCAGACGCTGTCGATAAGCGCGGGCGACGTTGACAGCAAGGCGACCTACGTGGCGCAGCTGGAGGGCTAGGATGGCTGTCAAGGCACGCGACCAGGTCACGGTTACCGACCTGACCGACATCGACCACATAACCACCTACTACCAGCTGTCGACGAGCGCCACCAAGCCAGCCAAGCCGACCGTCGCCACGCCCGCGAGCCCCTGGCAGACCACCGAGCCTGGCTACACCGAGGGCAGCACCCTCTACCTGTACACCTGCATCGGCAGCTACTTCAAAGACGGATCGTTCGAGTACGGCGAGGTGAGCCTGTCGGCGTCGTTCGAGGCCGCCAAGCTCGCGTACAACCGCGCGGTGTCCGCCCTGTCGACCGCCAACGCGGCCCAGGCCACCGCCGACGCTGCGGGCAGGCCGAACCTCATAGCGGGCTTCTCGGCGTCTCCCGTCGAGGCGGGTGGCGCCCTCTCGTTCAAGGAAGGAAACGGCAATGTGATGTGCACGTTCACCCAGCTCGAAGACGGCTGGGTTCACGTGAAGCTGGTGAACACCGCCACGGCAGTCCGACGGTGCGACTTCGGCCTGCCTGCATCCTCGTCGGTAGAACCCGGCGCGGACTACACCGTGCTGTTCGAGTTCCGGAACAACTCGTCAACGGGGTCGAACACGATGTACGTCGTCCAGAACGGCACCGCCTCGTGCCAGTTCTGGGGCGGACATATCAAGAAAAACCTTGAGGGCAAGGGGTCGAGTTCCAGCGCGAACGTCTACAACGACTTCCCGCCTGGAACCGAGGGGGTCTACGCGAAGCGGTTCGTCAAGATCTCCGAGACACCGGAGTCGACCCACCTCGTCAACGACAAGGGAAGGCCAACCTCGCTTCCGCTCGTGGTCGACGCGAGCGCGGGCGTAACGGCGGAATACGACTTCCGCGTGAGCCTCTACGATGGCGAGTACACGGGCCCGTACAAGCCCTACGTCGACCAGTCGCTCGGCGAGCTGAAGACCCTCGTGAGGCCTTATGAGGATGGCGTGCTCGTGTGCAAGACGGGCAACTCGGTCGGGGCCCTGGTGAACGCCGACGGCAGCTTCGACGTGACCGAAGTCGCCTGGAGCTACGGCACGCCGACCGCAGGGGCCTCGATCGCGAGCTTCGGAGAGAGCGCGCGGATAGGCAGGTCGGACAGGGCGCATTTGGACATGGATTACAGGTCGTTGGCGATGGTGTCCAGCGACGGGGCCGAAAGCATGCGGTTCCAGGACCTGCGAGACGCCTCCGGCTTCGCGCACATGACCGAGTACTTCGTCGGCGACGGCTCGAATTACCACTTCATCGTACGCACCCCAGTGTACGAACTCGGCTCCGTCACCGTGGACAGCGTCGAGCAGGACGGCGTGACAGCCTCGACGTACTGGCCGGTAGACGGCAACACCAACCCTGGCCTGTTGTTCGAGCTTCCCAGCCCGCCCGGCTTGGGCGCGGTGGTGGCCATCTCGTACACGACCCAGGCCCCCTCCATGGCCGCCACGCTCGGGACGCGGCGGGACGGGTCCCAGGTGGGCGGATTGAGCCTAGCCGAGGGGTGGGACACCGAGGCGTCGGGCAGGGCCTCCCACGCGGAGGGCTACAGAACCGCCGCGACCGGGTTCGCCGCCCATGCGGCGGGTTGGGCCACGGATGCCAAGGGGGATGCCTCCTTCGCAGGTGGGCGCGGCACGGTGGCGGCGTCGAGCGGCCAGTATGTGCTAGGGGAGTACAACGAGGAAGACCCTAGCGGTAAGTATCTGCTGATCATCGGCAGAGGCATGGACAACCTGAACCGCGCCAACGTGCTCACGGTCGACCGGTCCGGCAACATCGAGTGCGGCACCGTTAACGGCGTGGACGTGACCTCGCTGGGCGGCGGAGGCGGCGGAGGAGTCTCGGAGAGCAGGGTCCACTCCCTCATCGAGCAGGACATGACCGATGTCGACTACCTCTACGACGTCTTCGTGCCCGTGTGGGCCATGTCCAGCGCCGAGATAGACGCGATCTGCGTGTAGGGAGGAAACATGGGATATCTACTCGACTCGACGGGGCTCGCGCGGCTGTGGGCCAAGATCAAGGCCCGCGACGAAGCCATCGTGCCCTTCGTCGTGGGCACCCAGGCAACCACTGCGGCCACTGCCACGTGGACGGGAAACTGCCCGGAGCTTGCGTCGCTCGCCGACGGGCAGCAGATAACGTACTGGCTGCCCGTCACCGGCGCCTCGAACGTCACGTTGAACCTGACGCTGGCGGGGGGCGGCACGACCGGCGCGATCCCCTGCTACTACCAGGGAACCACGCGCCTTGGCACCCACTACGCGATGGGTTCTGCAATCCATTTCACCTACCGCGAGAACGTGCAGGTGTGCACCAACGTCGCGAAGCAGACCTTCACGACCATCGCGAAGGGATGGTGGGCCGACGCGAACTACAACACCAACGACAACACGATCGGGCGCTACGTCCAGTTCTACAACACCATCGTCGCCAGGAGCGCGATCGCTAACGCCTCGATCATCGTGGGCGACGCGTCGGGCTACGCGTCCGCCGCAGACGGCGTGTCGTTCGACATGGCGTACCCCGTCCTCTGGGCGAACGCCGCCATCGCCAACGGGGCCACGAACTACGCGAACCTGTGGCAGCAGACCTACGACCGCAACCTCGCGACGTGCTACCCGTCGTTTACCGGCGCGAAGAACGCCTGCGTGTACCTGGTCGGCACGCTGTCGGGATCCACGTTCACCATCGCCTCGCCTGTGGTGACCGCATCCCCACCGACGGTGGCCGACGGAAAGGCCTACATCCCCATCGGCAGGCTGGGAAACCAGTCGAGCGGCGCGAACTACTTCAACTTCGTGTCGTCGAGCGACGTGTTCATGTTCGTCGACGGGGCCTTCCAGAAGGTTGCGCATCCCTTGGGTTCGGGCGGCACGGCGGGTGGATCGGGGACCAGGAGCCTGACGGGCTCGACTCTCCTTGGAAGGGTTGCGTCGGGCAACGGCAAGCAGGTCCTAGCCACAATCGACTGCCCTGGCCTGCCCCAGGACGTGTCGCTCGGCTCGAGCACGACGGTGGCGGTGGTCAACCTCGTGAGCAGGTTCACCGCCAACGCGACTGTGGCAAGCGTGGCAGTTCCCCCTGGGGCGATGTACGGGACCTGGGCACCCTGCGTTGTGGTGGCGCTTGACACGGCGGTCGGAGACAACGGCGATCCGGTAGTGCTTGCGGGTCTACAGGCGAGCATCGATTATGCGGCGGGTTAGCGAGAGGGGGTGACGTGCATGGACTTCCAACCTTTCGTGGGCCCGGTGCTCACTGCGGCGATCACACTTATCGGGGTCTACGCCACCATGAGCCGCCAGCTCGCCGTGCTGGAGACCGAGATAAAGAACCTGCGGGAAGACGTGGAGAAGCACAACCAGGTGGTTGAGCGCACCTACAAGATGGAGCGCGATCTGCTTACCGCGTTCAACAGGATTGATGAGCAGAGAACCAGGATCGAAAGACTCGAGGAGATTAAGATAGGGGGAACGAAGTGACTCGAATCACGAAATCAAGGATAGCGGACTTCATGGAGGCCGTGGCCATCAGGGCGCTCCGGAGCTTCTTCCAGGTGTTCGCGGCGGCGCTGCCCGCCAGCGGGTTCGCCCTGGGCGAGGTCAACTGGGTGCTTGCGCTGTCGGTCTCCGCAGGGGCTGCGGTGGCATCGATCGCCACGTCCATAGCAACCGGCCTGCCGGAGGTCGACGACGGCATGAACATCGTCGCCATCTACAGCGACGCCGAGGGCAGGCACGCCAGGAGGGGCGATGAATAGGGGATTGCTGGCCGCCGCCATCCACCGCCGTATGGTTGACGACGACCGCTTCGGGTACAGCTGGGAGGAGCGGTTCGGCGCGGACGGAGAGACGTGGACGGTCCTGGGGCACACCTTCTCCATGAGCGTCGGCGACTACGACTGCTCCAGCTCGGCTATCACCGCTTGGCGCAAGGCGATTATCGGAACCCCGTTCGAAGGCGTTCTCGACGCGGCCACGTTCACCGGGAACATGCGCTCCGTGTTCACGGCGTCTGGTCTGTTCGAGTGGAAGCCGATGAGCTTCCTGGCCGAGCCGGGCGACCTGTACCTGTGCGAGGAGCACCATGTGGCCATGTGCTTCACGCAGGAGCCCGACGTTCTCACCGAGTTCTGCTGGGGCGACGTGGGAGCCTACGGGAACAGGCGCGGCGACCAGAGCGGATACGAGGCCTACGCGCACGCCTACTACGACTACCCGTGGGACGGGATCCTGCACTACAACGGAAAGGCGGACGGGGCTGCAGCGCCCGCCGCGACGGACAACCAACAGAAGGAGGACGACGTGCTACCATTCGCATTCCTGTGCCAGCCCGACGAGCGGTCGGAGATGTGGTACTTCGACGGGTCGGTGATCCACCGCCTCGCCCATCCCGACCAGATGAAGGCCATCCAGCATGTTTACAAGACCGCGACCGGCAGGGACATCCCCTGCTTCAAGCTCGGCACCAAGAAGGCTCCCTGGGCGGCAAGGCTCGCGCAGGCGTTTGAAATCCGCAACGCGCGTTCGGGCGCGCTAGCCGACGAGTACAAGGTGGTGGGCTAGATGGAGCTCGAAATCCTGGAGCACCTGGAGCCGATGAGCCTCGAAGACGCCGTCGCCGTCCTGGGCGAGGGAGAGCTTCCCGAGACGGAACGCAAACGGCTCGACCCCGAAGCCGCCCAGGCGGTTTTCGGCAACGCCATGGGGCGCTCTTCGGGCGGTAAGACGGAGAAACCGGACGAGAATTAATCCTCGGCCACGTTTTCCGCTTCCCTTGGGCGGTGCGCAAGCCGGGCGGTTTTCGGCCTTGAAGAACCATCCGAAAAGGCACCGTTTATCTGTTAATCATCTGTTAAACCCATGCCGAAATATGCCGAAATATGCCGTTTTATGCAGTTTCGGCCCCGTTTTATGCATTTTTGAAATCTGATAAAAATACCGCCTGACCTGGGAAAACGTTGGTCAGGCGGTAAAAACGTCCTGGCGGAGAGCTGGGGATTCGAACCCTTCAGGGCTACCTATCTGAACAGGGAAAACATCAACTCATCTGTTCGTCATATGTTGCATATTTCTCCATAAACCTGCATAAAACGGAATCCTGGCCCGCCAGGGCGGCCTGGGCTATCCGGCGGACACGACTTCCATGCCCGCGCGCAGGTCGTCGAAGCCCGGCCTCACGTAGCGCCTGTAGGTGGTGTTGATGTCGCTGTGTCCGAGGATCCTGGACAGGTCCTCCACGTTGCCCCCTGCATGGAGGTAGCTTGTTGCGAAGCTGTGCCTTAGGTTCTCGAGCGTGATGCGCGGCACGCCCCGGTCGTTGCTCTCGCACCAGTCCATGAACTTCTCCCAGTGCCTTCTGGCCACCGACGGGTTGGTCCTTGCGACCCGCCCGCCCGGCAGGAACGCGCCCACGGCCAGGGCCCCGTCCTTGCGCCGCATCCTCTTGAGCCGCTTCTCCGCGTTGGGCGGCATGGGCACGTCCCTGGTCGACAGGTCCGTCTTGGTCTTCCGGAGGACCGTTCCCCCCGACTCCGCCGAAGCGGCGGTGTAGGCCTGGTGCACGTGGACGACGTGGTTCGCGAAGTCCACGTCGTTCCAGTCGAGCCCGTACCTTTCCTCGGGGCGCAGCCCCATGAGCAGGCCGGTTACGGCCAGCTTCTCGATCTCTTCGTCCCCGTAGTCGTCGACCGCCCGGAACAGCGGGCCCATGGCGGCGAAGGTCGTGAACGCGAACGGGTTCGCCTTTCGCGTCCCCTTCGCGGGCCAGCTGAACGCGGCCTGGGCGGGGTTGGACAGTATCAGCCCGTCGCCCTTGGCCATGTTGAGCACGGTCTTGAGGGTGGCGACGGCGTTACGGGCGACCTTCTCGGTGGCGCATCCGTCCACCATTCGCTGAATCCTCATCCGGTCTATGTCGCGTATGTCCATGTTGCCGAAGGCTGGCAGCAGCCGAAGCTTGAGGTCGCGCCTGTAGCCGTCTTTCGTGCTGGGGGCCAGGTCGCGCTTGGACGGCCAGAACCAGCCTTCCACGTACGCCGCGAAATCCATCCTGCCGGACCGGCCTCGCATGGCGTCGCGCATGGCGACGATCTTCGCCTGCTCCACCTTCGCTGCCTTCTCGGAATAGCACGTTACCGTCTTCCGGTCGCGCTTCCCGTCGAGCGTGAAGCCCGTGTACTCGCACACGTCCCAGACGGTCGTGCCGTCCCGCAGGGTTCTCTTTTTGATGCTCATGGGTTCCTGACCACCTTTAGCATACCGCAGGGTCACCATCTATCATGGACTCCATGCCGTCTATGTGTTCCAGAAGATCGTCGGGGACGTGGTTCCCCATCGGGTCCAGTATGAAGTCGATTCCCTTCCGCCTGGCCATCTTGGCGGCTGGAACGAAGTCGCTGTCGCCTGCTATGAGGATGATCTGGTCTACAGTGCCTTCGTACGCAAGAGAGGATATGTCCAATCCTAGGCGCATATCCACGCCTTTCTGCTTCATGCTCAGCGCGAAGTCACTCTCGACAATCTGTTCCACGCCTATCTCTCCTCGCATGAGCGCGTTGACCTTTTTGGGGTTGAGACGGTAGCCCAAGTCGTAATCCGAGAGTTTTCCGAAGCGCAGGGCAAACTTGCGCATCCTCTTTAGCTGGTCGAAGAACTCGGTAGCCCACCTGTAGGTTTCGTCGGAGCCAAATGCGATCGTCTTGCCGTGAAACGGGTGATACACCTGCTTGTCCTTCAAGGGCGGGCAGTCATAGTAGAAAACCCTGTACAGGAATCGCTCCTGCCCGCCGTCCCTCTTCGCCAGGTGCATGAATACGTAATCGTTGAGTTCTTGAGCACGTTTTTTCGGAGATTTCGCACCCCATAGGCATTGCGCCCGCTTGCGATAGAAGCCTCCATCCACAAGCACTGCCGTCTTGGCCATTGCAACCTCCTAAAAGCAAAGGCCCAGAACCGCTAGGCAGCCGCTTATCTTGCGGCGGCGCTGGGCGTCTGGGCCGGATACGTGGACGGGAACGGCGGAATGTCGTTTCGTCACATATGTAAAATAATTCATATCGGACGAGTTTGTCAACGCTTTCACGCAGAACCAATGGACGGACGTCGCTGCATCACGAAACGCCTCTATGCTGAACGCGACGTTCACGCTACGCCTCCCACCTGATCATTTTTCGCTTGGCCGTCGTCGGCCATCGTCTGCGCCATGTTCAGAAGCGAGCTCTTCTCGCGGGGCGTGCACTCCCGGTAGGCGTCAACCAGCCGGGCCTCGTCCGACGTGCGGCCCTCCGGCGGCCACTCCCTGCCCGCCAGCTCGTCGAGCGTGCATTCGAACACGTCGGCTATGCGCGCGGCGTCGATGAGGGAAAGCGTGCGCTCTCCGCGCTCGTAGCTCCCGTACCGTCGCACGGGCATGTCGAGCTCCGAGGCAACCTCCTTCTGCCCCAATCCCATCCTGACTCGCAGCTCCTTCATTCTTAATTTCACGATACCTCCTATCGACACGCAGCATTATACACGTACAGCGTAGAAATATCTTCAAATTGTGTAATTAGGTATTGACAAGTACACGCAAAGACGTATTATTACGAGCAGTTACACGGTGCGTGTAACAAAGATTCACAGGGAACCCTATGAATCTTACGTCAGCTGTTGACTTACGCCAACAGCTGACGACATGGAAGGGAAACGAGGGCTCCATGCGAGACCTTGGCCGAAGGAGATGACGTGGACTACAGCAACGAGGTTATAGGGCGCAGGCTCCACAGCGGGATGGTAGACCGGGGGATGGGCGCGCAGGACCTTGCCGCCCGCCTGGGCGTGAGCGCCGAGGTCGTGAAGAACTGGATGAGCGGCAGGACCGCCGTCCCGTTCACCACGGCTGCGGAGATCTGCGACATCTTCGAATGGCCGCTCGACCGGCTGATGGTGCGGGAGTCGGGGTGCTAACGATGCATGCCGCAAATCCATCTACGCCATTCATACCGTTCGACGAAATGACCGCCGAGGAACGCGAGAAGTCGGCTTTCGTGACCGGGCAGCTCGCCTCCATGCTCGAATGCGCCACCAGGGGGTGGGTCGAGGCGGCGCGCTACGTCGTCGACGCCGCCACCAACGCCGAGGTCGTGTGGGTCGAGGTTTCCGGAGACAGGATGATTCGTGTCAACGTGAGCGGCGACAGCGAATGGGCGATAGCCAAGGACGTTATGAGGGTGCTCGCCGGGAAATACGAGTAACACCGCCGGAAAAGGGCCGCTCCCGGCCGGCAGGTCGGGCTCCCGGGGCTTCTGCCGATATTCGCCCGGGTGTCCATAGCGGCTCAACATCTTCGAAGGGAGAACTTGGCGTGTCGAAGAAGACGCTGCTGGAAAAGGACTGGCTGCTGCGGACAAGACTCGAATCGGGCGAGCTCGACGGGTTCCTGAAGTCCGCAGGGAAGGCCATAGACGGGCTGCGCTGCTCGCGCAAGTGCGTGCACGCCCTGAGCGGGGACGACGGATGGTCTCCGTTGACCTGCCCGCACCTGAAGGTGGGAGCGGACCCCACGCGCTGCATCTCCTATGAGCGCGATCTGTACGACGACCTGGCCCAGGCGATGCTCGACGAGCTCGACCTTTACGGAAGCGGTTTAGAAAGCTGGACGACGGACCCGGAAAAGCTCGGCGAGATCGCCGAGTCCAGGAAGCGTACGAAGGCGATAGCGCGCAAGATCGAACGCAAAAGGGAATAGCCGTCCCGGGCATGACGCTAAACCGCCCGCAAGGGGGGCTTTCGTCCAGCCGTCCCGGGCATGACGTTAAAAGGCCCCGCCAAACTGCCGTGCCGCCCCCTGCGAAGGCCAAGCAGGGCGCTTGGGGTTCCCTGCTTCTCCCCCGAGCGGCCATGGCGGCACGGGAACCTTGACATCCGCGAAGGGCATCCGCGACGTGGTCGAAACCTACCACGGTTCTCCTCCTTGTTCGAAAGCTATCCCTTATCAGTGCTCCTTGTAGACAGCGTTGCTCTGCACCACGTCTGCGGATGCCCTTCGCGGCTGCCAAGAAAACGGAAGGAGTCGCAATGGTGGAGCTGGTTCCCTACTACCTGACCGCCGAGCAGGCCGCAGAGGTCGCGGGCATCGGCGTGAAGGAGGTAATGAGGTACCTGAACAGCGCCGACCCGCCAGCGTACCTGCGCGTGGGGGCCACCGGGAAGCGCATCGAGCACGCCTCGTGGCAGGCGTACCTGGAGCGCAAGCAGGAAGTGAGGATGCCATGAGCGTGCAACGTGAACAAAGCCGCGCATCCGCACGGTCGGTCCGCGCAGCTCGGGGGTCGCGTGATGCGCGCGTCCTCCCCAGGGTCCCTTCGGGGCGTCGCGAGCGGGGAAGACGCGCGGATACCGGAGACTGGGCGATCGTGGCCGCCCTGGGGATAGCGCTTGCACTGATGCTCGTGGTGGAGCAGGTGCGCATCGCGCTGCTGGGCTGGTAGCCGGTTTGCCGACGGGAAAGGATGGAGAAAGATGATTTTCGCCAAGGGCGGAAAGGCCCAGAGGTTTGCCGCGCCCAGCTCGGAGGGCAGTGTGATCGAGGTCATTCCCGGCACGTGCCGGGAGGCTGCGCCTGCGGAGGGTGCCGGAAGAACGGGCGGAGCCGTTCCTGGGTGCGGTGCCGCCCGTGCCTCCGGTGCAGGTCCGGGCGGATCGGTCGTGGGCGACGTGCGCGCCGTGTTCGCGGAGAACGCGAAGCTGCGAGCGGAGAACCAGCGCCTTAAGGGCGAGGTCGCAATCCTCCGGAACAGACTGGGCGGATCCCTGTGAAAGAGCTCGATCCGTGCAATGTGCGCATGGTCCGCCCCGGCGTCTGGCGCGCCAGGCAGTACCTGCGTACCGACCGCTCGACCGGCAGGGCCGTAAGGCCTTCGGAGACCTTCGCCGCCGCAGACCACGAGGACGCGTGCCGCCAGGCTCGCGTGTGGTGGTCCCGGCAGCAGCTTGCTGCGGGCCGTGGGGGCGGCACCGCGCTGGGGGACATGGCCATGAACCGAATCAACATGCTGGAGTCGCTCGGCGCGATCGACCGCTCGACGGCCCGCGCCTACCGGGGCAAGCTCGCCCTGTACGTCGAACCGGCGATCGGGCGCATGGACGCTGGCGAGGTCAGGGTCTCCGACGTCAACGACCTGTACGTCCACCTGCTCGAATCGGGGGGACGCAGGGGCAACGGGCTGTCACCGGCGACCGTGCGTGTGGTGCACGCGCTGTTGCGCGGGTGCTACCAGTCGTGGGTAACCGACGGCATCGTGGCGGCGAACCCCGCGATGATGGCGACCCCGCCGCCGATGCCCGATGCCAAGGCCAGGTCGCTGGAGCCGGACGAGCTGGAGGCCGTCGCCAACGAGCTTGCCGCCGTGATGCACGATGGCTCCACCGAACCCGCCCGCGCCGAGCAACGCAGCGCGGCCACGGCGGCTTACCTGGCGTTGCATCTGGGCCTGCGGGCCGGGGAGGCGTGCGCCCTGCGATGGCGCGACATCGACACGAAGGGGATGAGCGCGTACGTGTGCGGCTCCGTCGCGGAACTCGGCGGGCCGCCTCTTCTGAAGTCGAAGCCCAAACGCAAGTCCATGCGCCATGTGGCGTTCGGCAAGGCCGTCGCTGCCGAGCTGAAGTCGTGCCTGGAATGGCAGAAACGGCTGCTCGACGGGGTTCGCAGGGACACCACCGTCTGCTGCGCCCCCGACGGCGGGCTGCTGCGCCCGAGCGCGGCGTCGAAGGCGTTCGGGGCCATGTGCGCCTGCCTGGGCGTGCAGGGGGCCACGTTCCACACGCTTCGCCACACGCACGCGACGATCGTGCTGGCGCAGGGGGCCGATGTGAAAACGACGGCGGAGAGGCTTGGGCATGCGCGGGCCTCCACCACCACCGACATATACGCGCATGCGATGCCCGGCCGCGACGCTGCCGCGTCCGAAGGCTTCGAGAGGTACATGGAGGGCATCGGCTAGATGGCGGCGGTCGATAAATACGTTCGCGTGCCGCTTTCGTGGCTGGGTGCCCGGTGGTTCTGCGACCTGGGAATGCGCCAGGTCCGCGTGCTGCTGGCCATGTGCGCTATGAGCCGGATGGACAAGGCTACTCCGGAAGGGTGCCTGAAGACGAGCATGAGGGTTATGGGAAAGGAGATCGGAATGGGAGTTGCAACGGTCAAGGACGCCGTCGACGAGCTCGCGAGGCGCGGGCTGGTCAAGGTCGTGAGCGAAGGCGAGGGCAGGATCCCGGCGACCTACCTGCTGGTTCTGCCGGACGACGCCGCTGTGGAAAACTTTGCGTTCGGCGATTACGAGGAAAACCCGAACGCAAACGGGGCTTTGTGTTCGGGGGCTACTCGTGATGCCCGAACGCAAACCCCGCAGGCGGTGGAAAAGTTTTCCACAACGGGACAAGACCGAACGCAAGACGGCGTTTGTGTTCGGCAAACACGAGTAAACGCCGAACGCTATACATATACCCCTGAAGGGGTAATCAATCCCAAAGATTACCCCTCTTCAGGGATTGAAGGGTCGGATTTGCGTTCGGGCGAGCCTGGCATGGATTGCACACTCCCGTCAGTGCCCGCCTGCCCCAGATGCCGTTCCCGGATGTCCAAGACCAACACCTTCCTGCCGGGCGGCAAGCGCCGCGAGTGGCTTTGCCTGGCATGTGGCGAGAAGGCCGCTTTCGCCGACGAGGACCTTTCCGAGCCGAGCTACTCATCACCGAGGCCCAAGTCCCCCGCAACAGGCGGGCAGGACAGGGCCACGGCGGCCTACGAGTAGGGGACGTGCGGCATGGCGGCTACAAACGGTTCCTGCTGCGGTGCCGGCGGATGCGCGCCGGATTGCGGACCATGCGCGGACCCGTGCGCTGCGCTGGATCGCCTGCGCTCCGAGAACGATGCGCTCAGACGGCTTGTCAGGGACATGGCCGGTTTCGACCACATTCCGCCTTACGCGCCGATCGAGCGCGTCAAGCACTCGGACATGCTGCTCTCCATGGCGGCCAGGCTCGAAGGGCTGGGAATCGAATGGAAGGCGGGATGCCGATGAGCGCGATGCGGGCGGTGGCTGCGGCGGCCCTGGCCGTCATGATCATGGCGTGGTCGCTGTGCAGGGCGGCGGGGTTCGAGGACCCGCCCGGATGGGAGCTGTGATGTACGGGGACGACATGAAGGCCAGGGTCATCGAGCTCTACCTTGACGGCAGGAGCGCGGTGGAGGTCGCGGAAATGACGGGCGTCAGCCACGGGACCGTGAGCAGATGGGTCAACGAGCGCGGGGTCAAGCGCCGCACCGCGCCATGCACGTACGGCAACCTCAAGGCCGACGCTTCCCATCCGAGCCACGGCAAGCTATCGGGCTACGAGGCCGGGTGCAGGTGCCGGAGATGCAGGAACGCGAGGAAGGTGTTCGACAAGAAATGCCAGCTACGCAGGACTCTAAGGAGGTTGGGAGAATGAGCAGCATGGTCGAGGCGACGGCGAAGGCGCTCTACGCGCAGCTCATACGACTGGACAAACTGGCCATGGACGACATGGACAAGGTCAAGGCCGAGTGCGACAGGGCCACGGCGGTCAACAGCACCGCCCACTCGATAATCGGGTTGGGCGACCTGTACATACGCTCCCAGATGCTGCAGATGAACCGCCCGGACAGGGCGTTCGAGGGCGGCATCCTGTTCGACGGCCCGAGACGTGACGATCTGAAAGCCCCCGACTTCGGCGGCAGGACCAAGCTCAACGAGCATGGCGAGTTCGAGACCGACGACGGCCTGGACGCGATGACGGGCAGCGTCGAGGAGAACACAAGTTCGGCGTCGAAGCGCGAGCCCGACCACGATTGGGGGAGCCGATGAAGGTGCTATTCACGGGGCAGCGGGAGCTGCCCGGAGAGATAGAGGCCGTGGACATCACCCAGGAGGTGAAGGCGCGCTACGTGCCCGCCGAATGGAGGGACAGGGCCGAGATGTACAGGAGGCAGCTCGGAGGGGTGAGCGCGGCGCTTCGCCGCGAGCGCCAGAAGACCGCCGAGCTGGAAAGGAGGCTCAAGGAGCGATGAGGCTGCCGCTTGACTGCTCGAAGCTCGCGGGCATGACGGTTCACGACACCATGATGGGACGGCGCGGAGGCCCGGGCGCATATGCCAACGGCATGCCAACGGGCGGTGCGGCGGGGG
>JAFUBE010000198.1 GCA_017460365.1 Eggerthellaceae bacterium | reverse complement strand
GGCATGGACGCCATGTACAACGAGGCCTACGCGGGCGCGGACGAGCAAGGCAAAGCGGCTCTCGAGCAGCTGATCAAATACGAAGAGGACAACGTCGTCGCGGAATACGCGAGCAAGGCGAATGTGAAATCGGCGCTTGCCAAGTCGGGGTTCGTGACGGAGTCGTGGCGATACGAGATCCTGGATTTCGCGAATAGGTTCGCAGATGCGGGCGGGGATATACGCGTGTACCTGTGGAAGGTTCCCTCGACCAGGGACAACATGTTCAAGAGCGCTGTCCATGCCGTCGAGCTGGCTTATGTGTTCAACAACCTCGAGGACGGCATATACGCCGGAGAGGTCGATCCTGCGGTAGCCGCGAAGGTGCAGCAGTCGTGGATCAACTTCGCCAAGACGGGCGACCCGTCTGTGGGCGGCGTTCAATGGAAGACGTATAACACCAACACGATGGACACCATGGTCATCGAGAAGGATAAGTGGGAATGTGTCTCCGACCCCTCGAAGACACCCCGCGAACTCCTCGTGAAGGCCTACGGTGACAAGCCATTCCGCGTGTGGTAACGGACAGTGGGTGTTCCCTGGTTCTTCGAAGTTATGCTAAACTCCTTGGTGTCAGATGATACTAAGGAGTTTGAGTGAACCTGATGTTCGACCGTGTAGACACAGGAGAAGACGTCGAGCTCGTGGCCGAACTGCTCGGGTGTGGCTTGAAGGACCTGGCCCGTAGCACGGGCATAGGTGAGGCCACGCTGAAGCGCTGGACGTCCGGGGCGGTTCGCCCGTCGCCCGCGCTTGCGGAGCGCTTCTACGGGTACGCGTACGACCGCGGTCTGCGAATCAACCAGATCAAGGCGCAGTTCCACGAGGAGATGCGCGGGCGGGCGGGCCGCATGGCCCTGTTCCACGGCTCCAAAGGGGGTCTTGACGGCCCGGTGTCGCTCGAGCGGTGCAGCCCGCGCAGCGATTTCGGCCGCGGGTTCTACTGCGGCACGAGCCTTTCGCAGTCGGCGTCGTTCGTGTCGATGCACGAGACGTCATCGGTGTACTTGCTGGAATTCGATTCCTCTGGGCTCTCGCGGCTCGACTTCGCCGTCGACAAGGACTGGATGCTGTCCATCGCCTGGTTTCGCGGCAGGTTGGCGGGCTATGCCGGCCATCCGCGCGTGCGCGCCCTCGCGCAGCGCGTGGGCGGGGCCGATTACATCGTGGCTCCTATTGCCGACAACCGCATGTACGAGCTCGTCTCGGATTTCATCGACGGGGAGATCACCGACGTGGTGTGCCGTCACGGCCTCTCGGCTACGGACCTCGGCATGCAGTGCATCCTGCTCACGCAGGAGGCGGTCGACAGGGTTCGCGTAGTCGAGGAGCTGTACCTGTGCGCCCCCGAGAGGGCGGCCTGCCTCGAGGCGGCCCACGCGCAGCGGCGCGTCGGCGTCGATAAGACGAAGGCGGCCAAGCGCGAGTTCCGCGGGCAGGGCTCCTACATAGACGAACTGCTGTCGTAAGGGGGCGCCGTGAGGGACGTGACAGAGGCGGAGCGTCGGCTGTGCTCGCTGCAGGGACGCGTGTTCGAGGCGTCGCTCGAATTCAGTGAGGCTGGGTCGGCCGTGTTCGTCCGCAGGTTCATGAACTCCGACCTCGCACGGCGCCTCGACGCCGGCGGAGCCGTGCTCGAGACGGCGACGGTCGGGCATATGGTGCGCGAGGTCGACGGGCAGTACGGTGGCACGGGCTACGGCAGTGCCCGTTTCAGTGCGGGGGAGTTGCACTGGATGGGGTACCTGTACCGCTACCTGTGCTGTGCCACGGGGCTCTCGAGCAAGGCGGCCTACCGCGTCCTCGGCGCGCGGGAGCTACGCGCGCTATACGGCCCCTACCATGCGCTCGATCCCGCACAGGCGGTCGCCGAGCTCGCCGTCGCGAAGGGCATCTCGCCTTACGATGATATAGAGCATGGCGTCAGGGTCCTCGCCAGGATACGCGGCGTCGCGATTTAAGCAATCCTGTGAAGAGCTCGAAGCGGCGCATGATGGCAATAACGGCGCGTTTCCCAGTAGGAACAAGAGGGGCGGTCAGTCCACGTCGAGCGCCTCGATGCGGCAGGCGTGCTCCTTCGTCTTCGTGTCGTACGTCACGCCCACGAGGAGCACCGGCACGTCGAGGTTCCGCAGCACCTCGGGGTAACCCCGCTCGCGAATCTGGTCGAGGGCGGCGTCTGCGGGCTTGTCCCATTTCAGCTCCACGACGAAGGCGGGCCTTTGCGAGGCCGGCTTGGGAATGTAGGCAACGTCGGCGAAGCCGCGTCCTCCGCCCAGCTCTTCGATGCGCGCGTAGTCGTCGACGGCGGCGACGAGCGCCGTCTTCACAACGGAGCGCAGTGCCTGTTCGTTGTTGCAGAACAGTGGCGCGCAGTTTCGGTCGTGAACGCGCTGTATCCCGGCGGCGACAGCATCCTCGCGCATGTTCGCCACGTCGTCGAGCAGAGCCACCGACTCCCGCATGAGGGCGGCGAGCTTCGGGTGGCTGCTGCCGGCGACGGCACGTGCGAGCTCGACCCTCACTTCCTCGTTGGGTACGCGCGCCGTGCCGTCGCTCTCGTTATACGAGAGGTATCCCAGGTGTACGAGTAGCGTGAGCACGTCGTCTTTCACGACAATCGAGGTGATGTCGTTGCGGAAGTAGGCGGGGTCGACGTTCAGGGGCGCGCCTGCGATCGCGCGCACGAGGTCGCCTTGCAGGCCGTCAAAGTCCATTTCGATATAGGGGCGCAGCGATTCGTACGCTTCGGTGGTGACCCAGTAGGAGCCGGTCTTGCCGAGCGAGCACGCCCGCATGACCGAGAAGGGCGCGTATACGCTGCCCGCCCCCTCGAGCTCGTAGCCGTCGTACCAGTAGGCGACGTCGTCTACGTCGAGGCCATGGCGTTCGCATAACGCCTCGACTTCTGACTGCGTGAATCCCACGTAGGAAGCGTAGGGGCCCGGCAGGACCATGGTGAACTCTCGGAAGTCCGAAACGGCGGACTGATGCGCGTATTTTCTCATCGGGAGAATGCCCGTGAGGTAGGCTCCCGCTATGGCGAGATCGGTGAAGGTGAGGCCCTTGAAAAGGGCTCGCAGCAAGTCGGCGTAGGCGTCTTGGGCTGCGCGGTCGCCCTCAGCTAGACGATTGGGAGCGTCCCATTCGTCGATTACGAACACGAACTTGCGCCCGGTGGCGCGGACGACGTCGATGAGGGCGGTTTTCAGCTCGATTCCTTCTCTGGCGTGGCGCTCGCCTGCATGGGGTACTAGCTCGCGCAGTTCGGGTAGGAGCAGCCGTGAGATGGCGGGCACCACGTTGCTGACTCCATGCGCCTGTATGATTTCAGTCATGTCGAGGGATATCACGTTGAACTTGTTCAAATGCTCTTCGAAGCCGCCGGACTCGGCGATTTCCAGCCCCTCGAAAAGCGATGCCGAGTCGCAGCCGCAGCTGTAGTAAGCCACGAGCATCTTGGCAGCATAGCTCTTGCCGAACCGCCTCGGCCGGCTGACGAGCACGAGCTTGTCCGAAGAGTCGAGCGTCTTGTCGAACTCCCCGATGAGGGCGGTCTTGTCGACGTACTCGCTTCTCAGGATTGTTGCGAATCCCTCGTTACCAGGATTGACGTACGTTCCCATTTCGGTCTCCTGCCCATGCCGCTCGGCGTTGTCCGTCCATTGTATCCCGGTTAGGCCATCTCTGAGTCGATGCGTGAGGCGTTGTTGTGGGCGTACTAGTATATTTACATACATTCCAAAACTATTAAATTGAATGTGTATAAGGAGGCCGAAATGAAGTCAGACGAAATCGTGCCGAGAGCTATTTTTGGCATGAGCATAACGCTCATGGATGATCCTATGCGTGCGAAACTCCCGCGTGTACTCTTGGATCAGTTCGACGTTAAACTGGCTGTGCTTGAAACTGGAAACGATCTGCGCTTCCACGCGCTAATCACCGCTACTCGTCCAAGTATGGGAGCGGTGAAGGCTGCAGTTAAAGCTGTGGCAGAGTTCGATCGTCTACCTTGCGTGGTCTGCTGTCCGGCTATGGATCTCAGGCAGAAAGAGGCGCTTTCGCGATTGGGCATTCCGTATATTCAGAATGCGGGCAACGCGTTCCTTCCCTTCATCGGTGGAATCATCAGTGAAGGCTGGACCGCTCGGCAACCGCGACAGTTGTCCCAGCAGGCACAGCGCATCTTCGTAAATTACTTCGCTGGGAACTGGGTGCATTGCAACGCCAATCAACTTGCGAAAGATATGGGCGTGAGCAACTCGAGCGTATCGAATTACCTTGCTGAGCTGATGGCGATTTATCCATCTATCGTGACGCGAGAGAGGAAGAGCAAGTATTTAAGGCCGCCAACCTTGCCGAAGGCAGAGCTACTCGAGATATTCGAGCCGTACTTCATCAGCCCCGTGAAGCGCGTTCATCGCCTTCTGTGCGAGATTCCGGTCGATACGCTGAAAAGTTGCGGTGCGAAGCTGGCGGGGGAATCGGAATTGGCGTTCTTGTCGGATTTAGGACACCCCGAAGTGCTCACCGTTGCATTAAGCGGAGAAGGGCTTGAACGTTTGCGGGCCGATGCTTCCGTCGAATGGGAAGAGGCGCCGTGGTACAGCGAGGCGGCGTTGGTCATTCAGGAGTGGGCGGGTCCGATAGACAGAGACTTTCCGCAGGTCCACGGCAAGAAGACCCCTTCTGGATTGCCTCCCGAATGGCTGTATGTATCGCTTGTAACTAAAAAAATGCCGGATGATCTGCGCTTTGTCGATGCTGTGGACCAGCTGAGGGAGAGCATATGTCGCTAGTGACGGGGATAGAGGCTTTTCGCGACGGCCTGAAGGGGTTCGAGGATTGCTACGTCCTTATCGGCGGCGGTGCATGCAGCATCCTCTTCAATGAAGTCGGCGGGAGCTTTCGGGCAACGTCGGACCTCGATGTCGTGGTGCTGACGGATCACGCTTCGCCGGAATTCGGCAGAGCGTTTTGGAATTTCATCCGAAGCGGCGCGTATGAATGCTAGAGAAGCTCCGAAGGGAGAGCCGTCTACTATCGCTTCGTTCTCCCAGAGGGGAGCGACTTGGCCGGGAGGTTTCCGAAGCAGATCGATCTATTCGCAAGGCACCCCGACTTCGAGCTTGTCAACGAGCAAAGCGAAATTGCTCCCGTCCCCCTGGGCGAGGACATCTCGAGCCTTTCGGCAATCGTACTCGACGAAGGGTATTACGACTTCATTGGAAAGAATGTGCTCGTTGTAGATGGAATACCGCTGACTCGGGCCCTGTCGGTGATTCCGCTGAAGATGCCCGCGCATATCGACCTCAATCGGCGGCATGCTGCAGGCGAGCACGTGAGTGAGAAGGACCTGAGGAAACATCGGACGGATATTTGCCGATTGGTAGACTTGTTGCCGAGCGAAGCCCGATTGCCTCTCGAAGGGCCAATGCGAGAAGACGCAGTGGCGTTCTTGGACGATTTCTCCGTGTGCGCCAAACGCGAGACCAGCGCGAAGAAGAGACGCGCGTTGGCGAAGGTTGATGAGATCATAAGGCAAACGTACTTGTAGGACACGAGTGAGGTTTGCGGCGCATCGCTTCTAAAGCTGATCCAGGCGAATAGCTGGTGAGGTCCGACCCCTCTATCGCTTTTTCATCAACCTTCATGCGCTTCTCCCTGTAGTAGAAGCGCGCACAAGGTGTAGTTGACGATTCGACACGGACGGCGTGTTGACTTCTTAGTCGAGAACCAGGCTTGGGGAAACAAGACTCTTCACACTTCTGAATTTCCAAAATCGCGCAGCTATAATATTCACGTAACACAGCAGATTGGAGGCTTGATGTCTGAAATGCGATTCCAGCGCAGCGGCAATCCACATGCACCATATTGCGGCAAGGTTATCGGATTTGCGAAAGATTCTAGGGGTATTTCTTATGGCACGATAGACGTTAAAGAAAACCCCGACATCGATTTTAAGACACTACCTTTCTTTGAGATTGGCATACGCGGGGAAGGAACGCTCTCGGATTTCCAACCCGGAGATTGGGTAGAATACGGGATATACGAAAGCGAAAGCGGTTTCAAAGCGGGGAAATCAGTCGCTCATCACCCTTTAGCTGCAGCTTCTGACTCAACGTGTCTATCTCTTGAAAACGCACAATCCCGCACTCATAAAGACTTCAAAGAATTTTTATATATACCCAGCCAGGTACTTCGTCTAATTGGAATCGCCCTAGCCGATAACGAATCGTACAATAATTTTAGCCCATCGATGGGCAAACTTTTCGCGATGATCTCCTTCTATTACAACGAGCATGGAGATGACTCGTATTCACAAAAAGACGACGGAAGCATGATTCTAGACACCGGACTAAAATCATTTTCAGAATCAAGCATCTTGCTTAAATGCGAGGCCAGTTCCGATCCTCGCACTGATTGGAAGTGCGTCGGTGTTCTTGTCGGCGAGAGACCGTTCGACTCGATTTATTCAATCGCTTATTTTCCGTGGAACTCCATTGAGGAGGACATTGCAGAGTTGTTGCCATCGGCTGAAGAATTGCCGCAAGAAACTTTGCTCATGCAGATCGAGAGAGCGTCTTTCCCTCATAGCGAGAAACTAATCTGGCTCAAGCGAGGGCTGGAATGCGAGCCGATTGTTGCCGATGAGCTATTCATCCCAACCGGCTTGTATATCGAAGATGGCAGCATAAAGAAAGAGCTGTACTTATGCTGCAATCGCAATGCCGATTCTAGACAAGGGTGGATCTACAAAACCGTTGTTTATGAAGACGCCCCACTGGAGTGCTACCCAAGAAGATCATGGCTCTTATCTTGGGCGACACTCAATAATGACAAGCAAGGCATGGATGAAGTTCTGGCAAAGCTGAAAAAACAGACCCTTGAAGAACCCTGGGGATTTAGGGGCGGCGACGATTGCAGCATTCTCAAGAACTATCTAACGTACACTTTTGTAAAACAGTATCTTTCTGGCGCGATTAGCTACAGTTCCGATAAGCATTATGCTGCCTTTAACACGGGCTTGCCCGACCGCACAAGATTAGAGTACATCTACGCTTTGTTCGAAAGAGATTCGACGTTACGCGAGGGCTTGCATCCGCTTCACCATCAACACGAGTACAAGCTGGTTGCTTTTACGAGGCTCGGCGCCAGGGAAGG
>JAFUBE010000197.1 GCA_017460365.1 Eggerthellaceae bacterium | reverse complement strand
CGGGCTGCCCCGGTTCGGGCCCGGCGGGGCGGGGCTTGTGCCGCTGAACACAACGGCAATTGTGTGCAGAAGGGGCTTTTGCCTGCAAGGGCGGCCATCCTATGCTGGCATCGTTGTGGAACATGCGAGCCGAGCGAAAGGATTGGCAATGGGAAGGCTTGACAACAAGGTTGCACTCATCTCCGGTGGAAATTCCGGAATCGGTCGCGCCACGGTGGAAGTGTTCGCGCGCGAGGGGGCGAAGGTGTTCCTCGTGAGCCGCCGCGCCGAGGCGAACCAGGAGGTCGTCGACAAAGTGAGCGCGGCGGGAGGCATCGTTGCCGCCGGCGCCTTCGACCTTTCCGAGGCCGAGCAATGCCGCGCCGCGGTGGATGCGTGCTTGGCGGAATACGGGCGCATCGACGTGCTCGTGAACTCTGCGGGCATCGCCGACAAGCACAAGCCCGTGAATCGCTGCGACGAGGATTGGTACGACCACGTGGTGAAGATCGACCAGTATTCCACGTACTGGATGTGCAAGTACGTGCTCGAGGACATGGAGAAGCGTGGCGAGGGCTCCATCGTGAACATCTCTTCCATCGGTAGCCAGGGCGTGGCCGGCATCGCGTACTCGGCAGCGAAGGCTGCGGTGAACGCCATGACCAAGAACATCGCCTGCTACTATGCGGCCACGGGCATCCGCTGCAACGCTGTGGCGCCCGGCCCCACGCCCACGGCGCTGAACACGCCCGACAAGATTGCCACGTTCGATGAGTTCGCCGGCGTGTGCGCGCGTCACATGGACCAATCGCTGCCCGAGGCGCAAGCCGAGGACCAGGCTCTCGCCGCCCTCTTCTTCGCGAGCGACGACTCGAAGGCCGTCACTGCGCAGATCCTATACGTCGATCACGGCACCACGCTGTACTAAGGAACAGGACTTACAGAAGAGCTGGGATGGGCTTTCGAGCCGCTGCAAAAGGTATGGGCGAGCTGGCGGGCGAGCTGAGGGGCTATTCCCTGCGGCTCGCCCGCAGTTCCCGCCGGTTCAGACAGCGGGTTGCCCGTCCCGTTCGTTAGCATCAGGGGCTCGCCCGCAATTCCCGCGGGTTCAGGGGCTATCAACCTACAGGAGATGAATTTTCAATAAGGTTCTCTCCTGTAGGTTGGTAGCCCCTTTCGGCGCATGGCCCCAGCTGTCCAGAAAAACGTGGAGAAGCGCTTTTCGGGATGCAGCTCAGCTTGTCGCCCATGGCTCGGTCACGGGTAAACCCGCTCAGAAGCGTCGGGACGAAACGTGCCGCGCTCGCGTATTATAAGCAATGCATTCAGGTTCAACCCGTAAAGGCCCCGATGAATGTAGGAGATCTCGTGGAAGACCTATCAAGGCGTTCGTTCGTAGAACTCGTATGCGGTTCGCTCGTCGCGCTGCCCACGCTCGCGGGAGGGCTCGTGCTCGCGCCGCGCCCGGCGTACGCCGACGCAGATGCGACCGATGTCGACGAGCTCGCGGGGCGCGAATCGGAGTACGTCGTCATCGACGTCGTCGAACCCTATGAAGTGGGCTTCATGGTGGTGGATGTTTCCAAGGGCAAGGTAAACGACGCGGGCATGGTATCCTACCCGCCCGTTGAGGGCGCTGAGGTAACGGTCAAGTCGCGCTTCAACGGCAAGACGGTCTCGAGGACCACAAACGACAAAGGTGTCGCAAACATCGATATTCGCCAGCTCTCGGTGATCGAGGACAGCGAGGACGTGAACAATCTGGATTCCTATTACTTCAACGGCT
>JAFUBE010000196.1 GCA_017460365.1 Eggerthellaceae bacterium | reverse complement strand
TTGTTTCACGTGAAACATTCTCCAAAAAGAAAGACCCCGCACAAAGCGGGGTCTGCAACGAGAGAGTTTCGTGCTTTACTTCACGGGAACGACTACCACATGGCGCGCGGATCCTTCGCCTTCGGAGGCGGTGTCGACGCGTCGGTCGTCACGAAGGGCCACGTGGATGATGCGGCGCTCGTAAGGAGTCATCGGGCGGAGCTTAACGCTGCGGCCCTGACTTGCGGCCTTGTTAGCAGATGAGCGCGCCAACGCTTCAAGCTTCTGACGCTGGCGGTTCTTGTAGCTCTCCACATCGATGATCACCGGGAAGCGGTAGCCGATCTTGCGCACAGTAATCGCCGAGATGAGGAACTGCAGCGCGTCAAGCGTGCGGCCATGACGCCCGATGAGCACGGCCAAATCGTCACCGGTGATGTCGAGAATCAGCTCGCCCTCATCGCCCTCGTATTCGTCAATCGTCACCTCGCCCACGTTGAAGTACTTCAACACGTCCTTCAACGCAGCAATTGCGGTATCAGCGATCTCGTCGAGCTGTTCGTCGCTCACTTCCATGGCGCCGTCGTCGGCTTGGTCTTCCTGAACCCCCTCTTCAGTTTCTCCCTCGGGTTCGACTTCCTCATCAATCTCGTCGATGACTTCATTCTCTTCAGTCATTGTGGTCTCCTCTGCCGTGTTTCAAGATTGTTCAACATGATGTTTCACGTGAAACATTACTTCTTTTTCTTCGGGCGCTTCTTCTTGTCGCGGCGCTCGACTTCGACCTGAACAGGCGCGACGTCGATCATCTCGGCCGCGACAGCCTCGTCCTTGCGCTTCAGGTGACTCATGTACACCTGCTGTGTGATTACGGCGATGATGCCGGACACGCCCCAGAAGAGCAAAACGCCGGCAGGAGAGCTCCAGCTGACGAAAAGCATCATGACGCCCATAATGATCGACATCAGGTACATCTGGTTGCGCTGCTGCGAATCCTGGTTGTTGCGCTGCTGGAGCAACATCGGCAGGAAGGTCGCACCGACGAAGATGACGATAAGCACGGCGTAGGGAATGAAAGCAGGGATACCCTTTTCCATCATTTCAGCCGGCGTCGCCAACAAGTTCGGCACGATTTGGTAAAACGTGAAGCTTTCATACTCCGGCAAGAAGTTCTGGATGTTGCGCAACACTTGGAACAGAGCGATAAAGATCGGCATCTGAATCAGCATGGGCACGCAGCCGGCCAGCGGGTTGAACTTTGCATCAGCATAAAGCTTCTGCGTCTCTTCCTGCATACGGACCGGGTCGTTTTGAAATTTCGCTTGGATTTCCTTCAGCTTCGGCTGAACCTTCTGCATCATGTAGCTTGACTTCGTCTGGCTGAGCATGAGCGGCATAATCAAGAGTCGGAAGACGACCGTCAATAAGATGATCGCCATTCCCCAGTCGTGGACGGGGAAGTAGAACAATTCTACTATCCTCGCAACAATCTTACATATTTCGTCCCACATTCACTTTCCTTTCTTGGCGGTTGTCCTGCGCATTTCATCCCGATGCGCACTCAACCTTCAGCTTTCCCGTACCTATATTCCAAAGGGGTCTCATGGAACAGGATCGTATCCATGGGGACCTCCCGGATGACATTTCGCGAGACGCTTAGCCGTGAGCTTGAAAGCTTTGAAGAAGCTATAACGCCTGAATGCTTCGAGGCCATATTGAGAACAGGTTGGCTCGAAGCGGCAGTTGCTGCCAAACAACGATGAAAGCAACGGCGAGATTGCAAGCTGGTAGACGCGAATTAACGCCTGCGCAATCAGGCAGGGAACGCTACTGCGATGTTCGGCGGTGGTGTTGTCGATGGGTTCGATCATGGGCCTCTGCGTGTGCTCGCGCACCTTCTACGCTCTCGCTCCGAGCGGGGCGGCGCTAGTACCGCCCCTACGATGGTGGGGCGACGGTTATGGATGGTTGCCTTAGGTGCGATGTTGCTTGTTTAGTCATGTATAGGAGCTTTAGTCGCATCGGTGGTTGAATTTGCTACTGTATTTTGGTGAGTGCTTTGGTCAGGCTCGATTTCATAGCGTCGAAACTGGCTATATTTGTCGACCTTTTCGCTAGGTATATGGTGTCGTATCCTGGCATTGGGCCGCCAATCGCCTGGCAGAGCGCTCTCATCCGCCGTTTCGCTCGGTTACGCCATACTGCGTTCCCGAGTCTTTTCCCCGCAATGAAAGCAGCACGACCGCATTGGCCGTGCTGTCCTTCGTTCCGTAACACTATAAGCGTAAGGTCTTTGGTACCTATCCGCCGTCCCTCGTTGAAGAGGTTTGTAATCTCGGCGCTGGATTTTATAGTTTCCAAAAGCGAGACTTAGACGGTCAGACGCTTGCGACCCTTTGCACGACGGCGCGCGAGAACGGCGCGACCGCCCTTGGTCGACATACGAGCACGGAAGCCATGGGTTTTCGCACGCTTGCGAGTGTTCGGTTGGTATGTGCGCTTCATATTTATTACCTTTCAACCTGTGTTTTGAGCAACCGTTAGATTATATTTTCGGCGTTTCTTTCCGTCAATGCGGAATTGCCGCGTTCAAAACTTCCTTACAACCTGCGGTTTCTTGTTGTTAATGCAAAATGCTGGGGGTAAGGATTGAGCGAATTCAACGACTTGTGAGTTTATGATTCCTAGGTGGACGTGCCTTTATCCCATTGCGGACGCGGTGTGACACTTCCCGTCAGACACGAAATGTCATTTTTTCGAGAACGGCATGCGGTGCAGCGGGCGTCATCCGAAAAATGACACTTCGTGTCTGACGGGAAGTGTCACACGGTGGCAATAAAGACGCGTCTAGGGATTGATAATCCAATCTTTCGCCCCTGCGAGTAAATCAGCATTCCCTTTGCGAAACGTTCATCATCTGCTGCAGCTAAAGGCTCTTTGAAATCGTTCAGCGGCAGCAATCCCGTTATCTATCAATATTTAAGTACTTCTTTAGATAGTGGTATTAATAACGATGGTTGAAAAGGGGATAAGTCTGGTTTTGGCTTGTCAGCGCGTGTTTTGACGTGGTTAACAATGGTTGAAAAGTGAGGAGGTTTTCAACCATGAAAGTTGAGCTCTTCGGTTTCCCGTATTTTTCCAACAAAAATTCGCTGTGCTTTCTACCGTAATTCAACAACTACATTTCCTTAATTCGCTTTTTGACGTTTTCTATTTCCTCGCGAATTTCGCGGGACTGTTTCATCTGTTTCTCGACATCTCTAACGGAATACATGATTGTGGTGTGATCGCGCCCGCCGAAACTCTTGCCGATGCTGTTGTACGGCAGGTCGAGCATCTCTCGCGATAGGTACACGGCGATTTTGCGCGCGTATGCAATGCGACGATCGCGTTTCTGCCCGACCAGGTCAGGATGCGAAATGCCGTAGTATTGCTCGACTTGTTTCTGGATGTCGGTGATAACGAGTTTCTTCATCGCGCCGCCGGAGAAATGATTTTCCAACAACTGCGAAACACGGTCGATCGTGATGTCGTCGGCGCCGAACGCATTCATCGAGTAGATGACCTTCGTGACTGCGCTTTTCAACTCGCGAATGTTCGAACTCGAATTCTCGGCAATGTAGCGGGCGATTTCATCGGGGAACTGGAAGTCGCCTTGAGCACTGCTCGTGCGGTACTCTTCGACGAAGCTCGTGATGATGCCGAGTTTCGTTTCGGTTTCGGGCGGTTGGATGTCGAACGTGCCGCCCATGTTGAACCGGCTTTGGTACCGTTCGTCCATCGTGATGTTCTTCGGCGCGCGGTCGGCGGAAAGGACTACCTGTTTACCCTGGTCAACCATCGTGTTGAAAATCTGGAAAACGATGTCGAGGGTCTGCTCTTTGCCTTGAAGGTACTGGATGTCGTCGATGAGCAGGATGTCGGCTTCCTGGTAGCGGTTCTTGAACGTCTTGAAGCTCGTCTTCTGCCTGTCGTGGCCGATGGCTGCTTCCACATAGCCGCTCAGGAAGTCGGCCGAGTCGACGTACACCGTTTGTAGCTTGGGGCGCGTTTCGGCGACGTAGTTTTGAATCGCGCGCATGAGGTGCGTTTTCCCTAGCCCCGATTTACCGTAGATGAACAGGGGGTTTAACATCGAGCGGCCTGGCTCCTCGGCGACTGCGACAGCCATCGAGTAGGCCATGCGGTTCGATTCGCCGATGACGAAGTTCTCGAAAGTAAGCGATGACATCGGCGCGAGCATGGTGTCGCTCATCGACTCGCTGATGCTGGCGCCCTTCTGGCTCCGTGGCTTCTCGAGAGCGGTCGGCTCGGGGATGGGTTGTGCGGTTTGCGTCGTAGCCGGTGCAGGGACCGGCTCGGGTACGGTCGTGCGGGCTGTCGTTGCGGCGGTAGGTTCGGGGATAGCCTGGTTCTCGTCCACTTCGATGGCCACGACGTATTCCTTACCGTGGATTTCGCGCAGCGCCTTGCGGATGTGGTCGACGTAGTGGCCTTCTATCCAGTTTTTCAGCCAGCTGTTGTCGGCAGTGAGCATGATGAAGCCGTCGCTCATCGCCTGCGGCTGCAGTCGCGATAGGAAGGCGGTTGCCTGTGAAGCGTCGACGCCGTCGGAGGCGATGACCGTCTCGTATACGCGACTCCATTGCTCGCGGAGTTCTTCGCTGTTCATCCGAAACCTCGTTTTCCACATTCAAATGAGGGTCAGAGTATACCCGATGAAATGCGGATTGTGGACAACTAATTGGGTGGCGGTACATGTGTGGAAAACTCCGACCACACGTGGTTGGGGGTGAGTCTCATGCGCCCGCGAGGTGTTTCGTTTCCGGGGGTGAAAAACTTTGGGGTTCTGTTGGGCGTGACACGTCCCGTCAGACACGAAGTGTCACTTTTCGGTTGGCGCGTGCTTTTCCGGCATGCCTCCCTCGAAAAGTGACACTTCGTGTCTGACGGGAAGTGTCACGCTTACAGGGTGGGGGCAAGTTGGGCGCCGAGGGGGGTGAGGGTGCGCTTCTTGTTGGGGAGCTTTTCCACAAGCCCCTGTTCCTCGAGGGTTTTGAAGGTGTTCGAGGCGGTGGAAGCGGAGTAACCGAGCTCGATCATATCGGTGATGCGCGCCTCGCCTTCCCGGTAGAGGTACTTTACGAATTCCTGTTCGCGGTCTGTCAGCTGGAAACGCGGAAGCGGGATGGGCGCGGGCGTGGCGGCAGTCGAGAGGGCGGGCGTAGGTTTTGCGACCAGGCTGATCGTGACGACGGCGCCGCTCGTGAGGTTGTCCTCGATCAGGATGGAACCCTCACGGTCGTCGAGGTACTCCTTTACGATGGGGAAGCCCGAGCCGACGCCGCGGATGTAGTCTTTCATCGGTTCGATTGCCGAAGAAAACCCTGGTTTCTGGGCCTTCTCCTTCTCCTGGATGCCCGGTCCTTGGTCGGCAAAGCGAATCGTATTGCCGTCGTCGAGGATGCTGACCACGATTTCGCGGAACTGCGCGTGGATGAAGTTTTCAGAGACCTCCCGGATGACGCTGTAGGGAATTTTTCCACCGGCGAGTTTCGCTTGCTCGTAAATCGTGACAGTGAGGTTCTCGATATATTCGGTAGTGCCAGCCGGCTCGATTTTCGTGATGCGGGGTGCCGACTTTAGGTCGTCGTAGAGCGCGATGCGCGCGATGGCGTCGACGTAGGTGTAGTCGAATTCTGTCTTGTTCTGCGTTTCAAGCATGTTTTCAGACGTTTTCACTCGTTTTTCGGTCTTTTCGGAAGTATATATGGTTCTTTTCATGCGTGGGAAAGAAATCCGATGAAAACCGAAAAGAGGATGACGTGGGGTTTTCGAAGTTTTCCCCATATTCTTCAGAAATAGTGGAAAAACGAGAAAAATAGGGAAAGCGGATTGTTGAAAAACTCGATCGGATGTTGAAATCTCTTGTCATTGCGGCGGATAGGACTAAGTGCAGATGAGAGGTCGAATCTATGCATTTTTGAAATGAAGAAACCGCAGGTGACGGGCTTCCTCAAACAATGACTCAATGCCTGATTGAATGGGGAATTGCTATATTTTGCCTGTTCAGAGCGTTGTGAGGAAATATGAACAACCCGTTATCGCAGGTGAGGAACGAATTCAGCGAATTCACGAAAAGTGCTTGACAAAGTACGTTCAACCATTATTTCCACCATGCGCATCAGGGGAAATACGTGTTTTCCCCTTTTTCCACAGTTTTCAACCGAACATACGTGTTAGTCGGGGATATTTTTCCAAAGTTTGGAAAACGTGACACTTCCCGTCAGACGAAGTGTCATTTTCGCAGTGAGATTTGCGGAACGAGAAAACTTCCCTTGAAAATGACACTTCGTGTTTGACGGGAAGTGTCACAGAAAACGCGTCTAACGTGAAGCGGCTTCGTACACTTATAATCGGGGAGAAGAAAGGAGCGGGTATGAGGTTCAGCATCAATCAGTCGGAGCTTTTGAACGCGCTAACAGTCGTGCAAAAGGGCATTTCGCAGCGGTCGACGCTACCGATTCTGTCGGGCGTGTACGTTGGCACGCGCGGTGACGAGGTTAGCTTTCAGTCAACCGACCTCGAGATGTCGGTGCAGTACACGGTGGCGGCGCTCATCGACGAGCCGGGTGCGGCGGTGCTGCCGGGCAAGCTGTTCATCGACATCGTGAAGAACCTTCCCGACGCGGCGGTGCATATCGAAGCGAGCGAAGATGGGGCGATCATCTCGTGCGAGTCGTCGTCGTTTTCCATCCGCAGTTTGAATGCGGCGGATTTTCCTGGGTTTCCAGAGGTGCTGCCTGAACAGCAGATCTCGGTTCCATTCGACGCATTCTCTTCGATGGCGCGCAAGGTCTGCCGCGTGGTGTCGAAAGATGAGAGCCGCATGATTCTGACCGGTGTGCTGATTTCTGTTGAAGGGGGAGTATTGCGCCTGGTGGCGACCGATTCGTACCGTTTGGCGGTGACCGAGCATCCACTCGAAAATTCGCAAGCCGATTTTAGTGCGGTACTTGCCGGCGGATTCGTGTCGGATTTGGCTGGACTTCCTCGCACGGGCGAAGACATCTCGTTTGCGCTGGCCGAGAACCAGATCATCGTGTCGTATGGCGGAACCGTGTTCGTGAACCGTCGCATCGAGGGCAAATATCCGAATTACAAGCAGCTGATCCCGGCGTCATACGAGACGCGTTGCCTGGTCAGTCGCAGCGCGTTCGCGGCAGCGGTAAAGCGCGCTTCGCTTCTAGATTCGTCGGGATCGCAGGTGAAGTTTTCGATTAACGAGCCGTCGCAGACGATACAGCTGAACACGACGCAGGAGGTCGGGTCGACGCAAGAGATCGTGAAAGCCCAGGTGGAGGGTGCGGATGTCGAGATCGGGTTCAACTCGTACTATGTCACCGAAGGGTTAAGCGCGATGGATTCGAGCGAGGTTTCGTTCGAGCTGCAGGGTTCGCTGAAACCGGGCATCATGCGAGGTGCCGGCGACGAACGGTACCTGTATCTGGTCATGCCCGTGCGGATCTAGTTGTCGCTAGCGAAGAGGGTATCGTCGGCGAATCCTGCTTGATGCCCGCTTACTGCCGGATCCGAAGCGGGGTAGGCGTGGCAATGATCGTGGAGAGGGTTGGTGAAAGTTTGCGGATCGAGTCGCTGGCGTTTGCGGACTTTCGCAATTACGAGCGGTTTTCGCTTGACGGAATCGGGGACCTGACTATCTTCGTGGGGCCCAATGCGGTGGGGAAGACCAACGTGCTCGAGGGTATCCAGCTTCTGACCTCGGCGTCTTCGTTTCGGCATCCGCAGGTTTCCCAGCTTGTGCGCGAGGGCGCTGACTCGGCGCGGATTTCGATGGAAGTCACTGATGGAAACAGGCGGCTTTCGACTGCGCTTTCGTTGGAACCGGGTAAGAAGAAGTTCACTATCAATGGAAAAGCGAAGGGCGCGGCTGATGTTCGCGGAGTTTTGCCGTCGGTGATGTTCACTCCAGATGATTTGGAATTGGCGAAAAAATCCTCGAGCGTGAAGCGCGACGCAGTGGACGACCTGGGCGTTCAGCTGACACGCAATTACTATATAGTGAGGCGCGATTACGAGAAAACGATTCGATACAAGAATCGTTTGCTGCGCGATGAGGCATCTCGAGCCCTGGTGGAAAGCATCAATGAGACGTTGGTAACCTGTGGAGCTCAATTGTTTTGCTACCGCGCGGCGCTGTTCGACCGTCTCGTGCCGCACGTTGCTCGAGTGTACGGCGATATTGCTCGAGAAGGTGAGGCGTTTTCAGCGTCGTATGTTCCTTCTTGGATGAAAGTAGCTGAAGGTGATGTCGGCACGAGTGTCGGTGAAGCGCCGCGCGAGCGCGATGTCGTGCGCGGGATAATGGCTGAGAGTCTGGAACGGTTTTACGGTGAGGAAAGGGCACGGCGGCGCAGCTTGATCGGGCCTCATAACGATCAGATAGGGTTTGCGCTGGCGGGGCGCGACGCGAGCGTGTTCGCGAGCCAAGGTCAGCAGCGGTCGATCGTATTGGCGTGGAAACTCGCAGAAGTGGAACTGACGCGCGAGGTCTTGGGTGTGAGTCCGGTGCTTTTGCTTGATGATGTGTTGAGCGAGTTGGATGCGTCGCGCCGCGAAATGCTGGTGGGGTTCGTGACCGACGATGTGCAGACGTTCGTTACGGCGACCGATCTGGATGGCTTTGCAGGCGAGATGGTCGAGCGTGCGCAGCTGGTGGAACTGCCCAGGTCCGTGAGTGCCCCGCTTACTGCCAGACCCAAAGTGGGGTAGTTTCGCGGATATGCGCTTCC
>JAFUBE010000195.1 GCA_017460365.1 Eggerthellaceae bacterium | reverse complement strand
GTCGGCGAAATCCGCTCCCTGCGGGCTTGCTCGAAGCACAGCTGTGGGCAACAAGGCGAAATATGCAATAGCAGCGGCATTTTGGATCGCCGCCTGGCAGATTCTGGCCTGGGCCGTCGGAAACCAGATCTTGCTCGCCGGCCCCGTCGACGTAATCGTCACGCTCGCACACGACTGCACCACCGCCTCATTCTGGCGCGCGATCGGCTTTTCGCTCGCGCGCATCGCCGGCGGGTTCGCCATCGCGTTCGCCTTGGCGATTGTCGCGGGCATCGTCGCGTGGCGGCTTTCCGCCTTCGAGGCGCTGCTCGCTCCCCTTGTCACGTTCGTGAAGAGCGTGCCGGTCGTGTGCATCATCGTGCTGCTGCTCGTGTGGACGGGCGCAGCCAACGTGTCAATCGTCGCCGTGGCGCTCATGGTGTTTCCGCCCGTGTACTTCTCGACGCTCGAAGGGCTGAAGCAGACCTCCGACGAAATGCGCCAGATGCTCGATGTATTCGCCATCGCCCCGCTTGCCCGCCTTCGCTATTACTACCTTCCCGCCGTCATGCCCTGTGTCGTGTCGGCTGCCAAGGTCGTCGTGGGAATCGCCTGGAAATCGGGCGTGGCTGCCGAGGTCATCGGCATTCCGGGCGGATCGGTCGGCGCAGGCATCTACTCTGCGAAAATCGGGCTCGACACCGCCCGTCTCTTCGCCTGGACCATCGCTGTTGTAGGATTCAGCGCGCTTTCCGAGAAACTGTTCTTACGCGCACTCGACGCCTTGAACGCGCACAGCTCCGTTGTGAGGACCCCAGCCTCGCCTGCGGATAAGCCCATGCAGCCAGCGGCGATAACGTTTCGCAATGTGAGTTTCGATTACGGGAGCACGCCGGTCATCGAGCGGTTCACGCACTCGTTTGGGCAGAGCGGACGCTATTGTCTCATGGCTCCGAGCGGCTCGGGCAAATCGACGCTGCTCGACCTCGCATCCGGCCTGCTCGAACCCAGCGGCGGCACGATCGAGCGGCCTGCGCGCGTCAGCCGGAACTTCCAAGACGACCGGCTCCTGATGCAGCTGAGCGCCTGGGATAACGTCTTGCTTGTAAGCGGCTCCCTTTCACAGGCAGACCGAGACCTCTTGAAATTCGACCTCGACGAGATGTTGGGATGCGACAGCGCCAAACTCGCCATCGGGGAATGCAGCGGCGGCATGAAGCGCAAGGTGGCGCTCGCCCGCGCCCTTGCCGCCGATGGCGCAGCGCTGCTTCTCGACGTGCCGTTCGCAGGCCTCGACGACATCAGCCGCACCGACGCCGTCGCCATCATCAACCGCCACCTGCGCGGACGCACCCTGATCGTCGCCACCCACGACCACGACGACCTCGACTTCCTAACCGCCAAGCTCGTGCGCCTGAACTGAGGAACTTCCGCGGTGGGATCGCCCCGCTGCCCCACTTACCGCCAGACCCAAACCGGGGCATTGCCGCGGACTGCCCCACTCACTGCCAGACCCAAAGTGGGGTAGTTTCTAGAAAATGCGCTTCCAATGAAACG
>JAFUBE010000194.1 GCA_017460365.1 Eggerthellaceae bacterium | reverse complement strand
CTTGGCGTAGTTGACCTTGACGCCGTCGTCGAGGTCGCTGGCGATCATCTGGTCGGCGAGAGGGGGGATGCGCTCCTCGAACTCGCTCGTCTCCTTGAGCTGTTCCTGGAGCTTCTTCAGGCGCTTCTGAAGCGCGACGAGCTGCCCTTTTGAGGCGGAGCCTATCTGCCCCTCGACGTTGGCGATCTGCGTGCGGTAGCGCTCCTGCTGCTCGTGTACGTAGTCGGTCCTGATGCGCGCGAGCATGTCGGGGGTGTACCGGTGCATGTAGATGAGGCATTTGAAGCCGTTCTTCTTGCCCGAGTCGAACATCCAGTAGATCGGGCGCTTCTTGTACACCTGGAGGTGGTCCTTGTAGAAGTCCTTCAGGAAGTATTCGCGGATCACCTCGCGGGCGGGCTTGCCCTCGCCGCCGAGGGCGTCCGCGACATAGCGCAGGTTCTCCTCGAGGGTTTCTTCCCCGTAGGCGGCCTTGAAGAATTCGACGGCGTGGGCGACGATGTCGTCGTCGCCGAAGTAGTCCTCGTCGGTGATGGGGATGATGGCGTCGTCGTCGGGCATGTAGGTCGGGTTCGGGATCCGCGCCAGGTAGTCGGCTCGCGTCGCGCCCTGGTCCGCGAGGATCAGGCCGTCCTCGTCGAGCGAGTAGCGTCCCATCATGCATCCGACGGCGTAACTGAGCAGGCTCCGGATCTCGCGTTGGAGGTCGGCCTTGCGTACGCTGACGTACTTGTCCTCGACCTCGATGGGCACCTCGCCGACCATGTCGTAGATCTCGGCGAAGATCCGGTTGAGCTCCTCCTCGTTGGCCTTGAGGCGGTTGAAGCGCTCCTCGCACTCCGCCTCCCAGGCCGCGTACTTGTCCGCTATGAGCGTTGCCATTCTAGATCCTTCCTAGCCGAGCCGGATTCCGTCGGCCTCGTCGTCGTCGAGCGCCTCCAGCAAACGGCCCTTGACCTTGGCGAGGTAGGCGTCGATGTCCTCCTCGCTGCGCAGGACCTCCGACGGCAGGGCCTGCGCCCTGTTCACAACCTTGGTCCTCCGTTTCGGTTTCACTGGATCCGGAGGCGTCTTGCCGTCCGGAGGAGTCGGAGGGTTCTGGGTGGCCCTTGCGGAGGCTACCGCGGAATCGATCCTCGCAAGTTGCGAGACGCGCCACGCGTCGACCTGGGCGCTTATGGAGTCCAGCTTCGTGCACGTCTCGGCCGAATGTATGGAATCCCGCTTGGCGAGCGCCGCCTGCTTGGCCTCCTGGACGATGTGGCCGACCTGAGCCGCCGCGGCGGACCCCTCTCTGTCTGCGTAGGATTCGATTTCGTCGAGCGAGCTCTGCAGCTGCCGGAGCATGTCGTCGTGCTTAGCGGCCACCAGCCTGTCGTAGGCTTTCCGGGCGGCCTGCACGAGCGCGGGCAGCTCCTGGATCCTTCGGTAGGGCTTCTCCATCGCCAGGATCTCGCCGATCTGGGACAGGGCGTCGCCGACTCCCGCATCGCCCTCGACGTAGACGGCCTCGTCCCTCATGAGCGCGACGGCCTTTATCGCTTCGTCGAAGATGCCCTTCTGGTTCGTGCGGAAGAAGTTCTCGACGGTCTCGAGGTCTTCGGCGTTGTCCAGGATAGCGTCCCTCCTCTTGACGAACTCGCGCAGGAACGCCTCGTTGTCGGCGCGTTGGCCGAGCACCGTCTTGCATAAGCGGACCGACTCCTCGACGCTGCCCCTTCCGGGGTACTTCCTTCCCAGCCCGTAGCTCGACCTGAGCATGCCTGCGTAACGCTCCTGCCGCTCCTCCAGGCATTCCGCCACGGCCTTGATGAGGCCGTCCTCGTCGCTCGGGACCTGACCGGCGCCGTCGATCTCCCGCAGCAGTGCCTTCGCGCCCGACGTTATCGCTGCGGGCATCGCCGTGCGCTTCCTGATCGTCGCCTTGTCGATCTCCGAGGCCTTCCGCAGGTAGTCGACCATCTTCCTGTCGCGCGGAGTCACTTGGATCCCTCCGTACGTGAGCGTGGCCTGCTGGGCCGCTATAAGCGCTGCCACCACGGCGGCGACGTCGATCTCCCGCCAACCGAACGGCCTTGCCTGGAAATGCCGCTGCACATCGCCCATGCTCGTAGGCTGGTGGGTGCGGGCGCGGGATTCCAGGTAATCCGACATGGCTTTCACGGCGCCCGCGTTCGGCATCTCGCCGTCAAGGTTGGCCTGTTGGGGCGTGCCGCCCAGCACGTCGCGGAGCTGGCCGTCATTGTCGAGCGGTGAGTCGATGAGGGATGCCTTGGTGAAGGTGCACCCGACGAGCTCGTCGAGCACCCCGTCGATCTTCTGTTTCGCGTTGGCGGCGGGCACCTGCACGGTGCGCCCGTCCACCGAGACGCGGCCTTTCACAATCGCCTCGGAGATGAGGTCGACCGCCTCCTTGCGGTTGGTGTTCGCCTCCTCCTGCTTCGCCTGGATGATCGCCCGCTTGCGCTGGGAGAGAGCCTGTCTGTTCTGTGTGCGCACGTACTTCTGGATGCGCGCCGCGTTGTAGAGCACCTCCCAGTAGTCGTTCGCGGTGTCGAGGACCAGCAGCGCCTGCTCGCTCGACTTCATGTCCAGGACCGCGTCCGACGCGTCGGCGAGCTCCTCGTTTGCGAGGGTTATCAGGTTCAGGCGCATGCCGTTTTGGCCCTGCCCGTAGATGGTGCCGTCCACGTACCGATCGAACGGGAAGTCGTTGGCTCCCTTGCGGTGCTTTCGATCCTTGTAGATGCCGTCGAACACGATCTTCTTGATCTCCTCGATGACGCTCGACGGGTCGACCTGCACCTCGCGTATCTCGCGGGCGACGTCCTGCTCCTCGTCGGTGAGGAAGCTGTAGCGCTCGCCGTTGCGCGACACGTAGTTCTCGCGCACGAGCCTATCGAGGCTGTCCTTGACCCGCTCGCGCAGCATGATCTTGTCGACGTCGATGTCGTCGACAAGGAGGATCGCGATGTTGCCCACGGTGGGCTTGATGTCGGTGATGTAGTTGATCAGGTAGAGCACCTTCAGGACCTCGATGTCCTGCGGCTGCAAAGAGTAACTGTCAGTGGCGGCCTTCCGCGCCCGTTCGAACACCTGCTTGATGCCGTGGTCGAGCTCCTTCTCGAGCGTGTCGTAGAATCGCCAGAACGGCACGAGGCTGCCCTCGGACCCATTCTCGACCGCCTTGGCGGCTTCCTGGTAGCAAGCGAGCATGCTGCGCTCGCCAGTTGAGAGGCTCTTGCCCTGGTAGCCGTGCTTGCGAATCTCCTTGAGCACGTCGGGCATGAGCGTGAACTGATATCCGACGAACGGGAAGCTCTCGACGTACTCCGAGACTCCGGAGTACCCCCTGAGGTCGCCGCGCGAGTCCTCGAAGGCGAACAGGTTTTTAAGCACCGCTGACTTTGCGGAGAATTCGGCCTCGAGGAGCCCTTCCGCCTCGTCCTTCTTGTCGAGCACGCGCTTCTTGATAACCTCGTCCACGCTCGACGAGGAGAGGGACAGCCTTGTCGCGAAGCGTCCCTGGATCTTCGAGAAATCCATGGAGACCACGCTCATCATCTCGTCGATGGCCTCCTGGCTGGTGACCACCATCCACACGCGCCCGCCGCACCTGCTGCAGAACTGCTCCACGAGCGTCTGGAGATTGAGCATGCGCGAGACGTCGCCGTTGAGGTACTGGCCCATCTCGTCGACCATGAACAGCAGGCGGAATTTGCCGCCGCACTCGGCCTCGCGCCTGCGAGCGTACTCGTCGATGTCGCCCACGAGCTCGACGAAATCCACGGTGACGGATTCGGTGCTGTCGGCCCAGTCCGTGATCGACTGCATCGAGAGCCCGCAGGCCCTGTTCGCCGCCTCGGCGATTTCCTGGCTGTAGAAGTCGTACGTCTCCCTGCTTTCCAGCCAATCCTCGCCGGTGATCTGCTCGTAAGCGTTCCTGAACTCGTCGGTCTTGCCCCGGTCGTCGATCATCTTCTCGAACCGGGCCAGTTTGTAGTCGCGCCCGTAGAAGCCGAGGTGCTCGTAGAAGGCGCGCGCGATTGACCGCAGGACGGCGGTCTCGGCGGTGTCGCCTTCCTTGTAGCCGCCGCCCAGCTCGTCGATGTTGAAGAGTATCGTCTCTGCCGTGACATCGGCCGCGCGGCGCACCTTCGCGTAGGTCATCGGGTCCTCGAACTTGCCGTCGAAGTACTCGACGGCCCGTCTGCCGTCGACCTCGCGGTTCTCGAGGAGGTAGCTCAGCATCTTGAGGAAGTGCGATTTGCCGCTGCCGAAGTAGCCCTGGATCCACACGCCGGTGTTGCGCTGGGGGTTGTCGAGCCCGCGCTCATACGCCTCGAAGAAGTTCGCGAAGTGGCGCTGAAGCTCGCGCGTCACGACGTACTCCTCGAGCTCCTGGTGCATCGAGCGCTCGTCGCTTACGCTGATGACACCGTTGATCTCGCGGTCGATGTCGCGCTCGAACATTTGCTTGATCTGCATGTCGCTCCTATCTATATCAGGTCGAAGGCCCGGTAGTAGTTGCCGTCGTTGAGCTTCCCGAAAAGGCTCAGGCTCCCGCCGTCGTAGGTCCCTGGATAGGCGACCACGACGGGCACGTCTCTCATGGTGCTCTGCATGTTGTTGAGGATGTTGTGCGCCCGCATGAACGGGTACACCTCTCCGACGCCCGTAATGAGCAGCACGTCGCCGGGCGCATGCGGCCGCCAATCCATCTTGGACACGAAGGCCTCGGCCGTGGCGATTCTCTGAATCTGCTTGAGCAGGCCGTCCTGCCCGCGCCGCTCCTCCTGCTCGGCAAGCTTGCCGAGGATCCGCTTGTCTTCGGCTATAGAGAGCAAGATGTCGTAGAGGTTGCCCGTGATGACGTTCGCGCGGATGGCGCCAGAGCCGATCTTGCCAGCCTTGGCATCGGCGCCGAGGCGCGCGAAGTAGTCCCTGGCCTCGATTTCCAGCGTCGGGTCGTAGCAGAACGTGAAGATGCCCGCCTCGTTGCCGAGGCCCTTGTTGG
>JAFUBE010000193.1 GCA_017460365.1 Eggerthellaceae bacterium | reverse complement strand
CCGAGGCGAAAGCCTCCGACGCCGGCGAAAAGCTCGGCAACCTTGATGGTCTTCATGGCACGTTTCTCCTTAGCTGTCTGTGCCCGTAACCTTTGCGGTTGCCATTGTAACCGATCCGCCCGGAAAGATCAAGATCCCGTTTCAGGACAGTCGGGCGGTTTTCTATTCGTCGCTTGTGATTCGCGCAATCTCCGTCTTGAGATACTGGGCGTTGAGCCAGAAGCACTTGCGCTTCATCGGGACGCCCTGGGGCGTGGGAATCGGCTTCGAAGTCTTGGTGTCGTGCGGTCGTACGTGGCAGCAACGGTTCTCGGTGGACTTTACCGAGTCCTCGGCGTGACCGTTGGCGACGCGGGAACGCATCTCCTCGTAACAGCGTTCCGCCTCGACCAAATCGTCATCGGGCATCTGCCAGAACACGACGTCGGATAACCTGTACACGCCGTCGTCGGTTGCGTCTTCCCGGTAGATGACGAACAAGTACCGCTGCTCCATGTACGATGCGAAGTCGCTTTCCTCGTAGGGCGTCGCGGCGAGTTCGAAGTAGTCGAAGTACGGGAACGACATGGACTCCTTGGGCGTGCCGTTGCGCTTGATTCGCATGGTCTTGGGCTTGATGCCGGCCTTCTCGAACTCCTCGATCTTCGCCTCGTCGGATACGCCCAGTATTCGGCGGGTGGCGCAGGCGCAGAGGTTCTTGGGCCATGTGCGGCGGTCGCTCTGGCCCGGCTTGAGGTAGCCGAATCGCTCGCCGAGCTCCTGCTCGGTAAGTCCGAAGTACGGGGCGAAGCGTTTGCGGACGAGTTCTATGAGCGTGAGCGACTTCTCGTCGGCGCCGCGCTCGATGGACTGCATGTTTTCTATGAGCCTGTTCGACATGGCCGTCATGAAAGACGCCTTGAGCGCCCAGGCGCGCGGCTTGGCTGGGATGCTGGAATACGGCTGTTTGCGGCGCGTCTTCGACGTGGACGACTTGGTGCACGCTTCGAGGTAGAGCGTGTCCGACCCGGACAGCTCGTGGGCTCGGCCGTCTCGGACCTTGTTCACGACGGTTTCCCAGTCGGCCTTGATCTGCGCGAGGTCGCCTTCGGGAAGGCCCGGCATGCTGACGATCTCCACCAGCTCCACGCGGTAGTCGAGCGGATCGGTATCGGGAGCCCACAGATACGATATGAGCAGGATGTCCTCGGCCTTCTCCATGAGGTGGCTCGTCTCGAAGGTCTCGTCGACGACCTTCATGTAGTCGATCATGCCGATGACGAGGCGCTCCTTCGCCGACAGGCTACCGTTCTTGTTGCGCTTGAGCGGCGTCGTCTTAAGCTCCAGGCCGGCTTCCTTGAAGTCCGCCTCGGACTCGTTGTTGAGGTCGAGCATGAAGTAGTAGGTCTCGACGGCGCTGCCGAACGAGCCTTTGTTCTTCCTGATGTCGGAGATCTCGTCGGCGTCGGTCTTCTCGCGGAGCGTCGAGCCTCGCAGGTCGATGGCGTAATGGTAGATGGATTCCCTGTCCGTGCGGTCATACGGGAGGTCTGTCCCTTTATTCGGGGTCGGCATCGTCCTGCTCCCTTTCCTCAATCGGCAATACGTAAATCGCGTCCTCGTCGGCGAGCAGCATGGTCGGCTCGTTGTAGAGGCGGTTCACGTTCTCGATGTTCTCGACGAACGGGCGCACGTCGCTTGAGCGGGCGTCGGTGATCTTGCGCATCATGTCGCGTTTCACGCCTCGGCTGAAATCGCCTATGCCCTTGCTGGCGTCCTGTAGCGCCTCGTCGATGGGCGTCAGGTCGCCGACCGGCGTCTTCTCAATCGCCTTGCCGAGGAAGCCCATGGCGCCGGACAGGCCACCGAGCGCGACGGCGCGGACCGAGCTGTCGGCCTGGGACTCGAGCGCGTCGTACGCCTTCGTGTAGAGCATGCGGTAGGCCATCGAGCGTTCCTCGATTTTGCCCACCGTGGCGTCGAGGTAGTCCGGGTCGAAGTTCTCCAGCAGCATGACCTCCAGGAACGACGCGAACGAGTAGAGGTAGACCGACAGGCGGTATTCCTCCAGCTCGTCGCGGATGGCGTCGGCGTTGTCGCGAACGTCCTTGTCGATGTGGATGGGGCCCTTGCTCTTGAACTTGCCCTCGATCTGTGCGCGGTGCTGGATGATGGCCTTCTCGGCGTCGTTGCGGATTTGCTGCACGAGGATGTGCTTGTTGCTTTTGTACTGGGCGTTGTCCCAGTTGAACCGGTAGTTATTAAGCACGTCGGAGAGCGTTTCAAGGTCGCCACGCAACTCGGCCTTGTCCTTGTTGCGGATGTACTCGAACATCTCCTGCTGGGTTTCCTGGATGGCGTCGAGCTTCTTGTTTATCTCCATGAGGGCGGCGGCCATGAAGAACGTGGTTGGGTCGTACGGCATAGTTGTGACAACGTCCGCCGTTTGCGACGCCACCGTGTGGAGGCGTGCTTGCCCGAACCCGTTTGAAGCGTCACGGAAAGAACCCATGAGGCCCGAGCCATCGTTGAAAGCCTGGAGAATTTTCAAGTCGAGCGGGTTTCCAGAAGCGTCGGTTGCCCTCAGAAGGCCTTCGCCGGAGATGCTCACCGTTTGCGTCACCGTGCGGAAGGCCTCAGGGAGCGATGCGAAGGCGGTGCCAAGCGACGCAATCTCCGCCAATGGGAGCTTCGTCGCCTTGTCGAGCGAGACAGGGATGTCCGTGCTCTGCGGCGTGAACTCCATGTCGAGCGCCTGGCGTGCGATATCGGCCTTGCGGCTCTGCGTGTCTGCGTCTTGCTTTTCGATTTCGGCTGCTGGTTCGTGATTGTCCATGCTCTGACCTTTGCAATGCGGCTTTCGATGTTAACGCGACCATTATCTTGCAGTTTTGCCGACCCGACAAATGCAGGCGACGAATCTTGGACGGCTTGCAGATATGAGCACATTTTTAGATTGTGACGCGAACGTACGCTTACCTCCGAAAAGGGCGGCATGCGCTGGGGTTTCGACCCTGGCCGCCCTGCATCCCTGCGGACAATTTCAGTTTGCATGCATCGTGCGGAAAACCAGCGCGGGGATGCCGATCACGAAAAGGAGGTTTGCGCATGGATGGAAAGGTGTATGGATACGCGAGGGTATCGAGCAAGGACCAGAACCTCGACCGACAACTCGATGCCTTCGAAGCGTTCGGGGTGCCGAAAGAGGCGGTATTCGCCGATAAGGCGAGCGGAAAAGACTTCGAGCGGCCTGCGTACCGGCGACTCGTGCGCACGCTCGCAGAGGGCGACGTGCTGGTAGCGACGAGCATTGACCGACTAGGGCGCACCTACGAGGAAATCCTTGAGGAAGGGCGCGTCATCACTACAGAGCGCAAGTCGGCAATCGTGGTGCTGGATATGCCGCTGCTCGACACGCGGGAGAAGAAGGACGGCATAACGAGCGTGCTCATTGCCGACATCGTGCTTCAGCTGCTCTCCTACGTGGCACAAGTCGAGCGCGAGAACATCAAGCAGAGGCAGGCCGAAGGAATCGCAGCAGCACAGGCCAGAGGCGTGCGGTTCGGGCGCCCTCCGAAGAAGAAACCGGCCGCCTATGCTGCCACAAAGGCGTCCTACCTGGGCGGACATATAACACGCCAAGAGGCGGCGAGCCGGCTGAAGGTCTGCGTGAGCACGTTTGACCGGTGATTGAAAGACGACCTCGAAGCTGAAGTAAATGAATAGCGTTTCCGCAGGTAATGAGGATATTTTAACCCTTTGAAAACGTATACGATAAGCTGAACAAGAGGCCGCGCAAGCGCTTAGGCTACCGAACGCCGTACGAGGTCCACTACTCGACCACGTTGCAATTGATTTGAAGATTTAAGAGACGAAATGCGGATGTCGAGCGTACTATTGATAAGGTGATTGCAGGGAGTCGATGACGTAAGGAGATGTGACCATGACCGAAAACCTGAGGGCCTTTCTTAAGGAAGCGGAAGAAAACGAGGAACTGAAGGCCAAGCTTAAGGAGCTGACCGGCGAGGAGACGCCCGAGCAGCTCTTCAAGCTGGCCGAAGAGTATGGGTTCACCCTGACCAAGGCCGACTTCGCGCCCGCGGACGGCCGAGAGCTGTCCGACTCCGAGTTGGAGGCGGTCGCGGGAGGCGGGTGCAACCCCGACTGCAGCATCGGCCGGGTGGAGATTCCCACGCCGGAATGTGGCAAGGGACTCTGGTTCTAGGGCGCTACGGGTCGGGCGGCCGCCGACGGCACTCGCAGGCGGCGGGGAGGTCGCGACGCATTCCAAACTGCCCGACGAAAGCGAGCCGTATGTGCCTGCGCGGCGCGACGACATGTCGTCGCGCCCGCGCGAATATGCTTGAGGAGGCCGTTTGTACTACATCTTGGAGAGGCGGTACCTGCTCCGGGGCTGGGACAGGCTCCCATACGCCGTGGTCGATGGCGAGAACGGGGCCGTGCGCTTCTTGAGCAAGCAAGACTTCGACACGCTGATGGCGTGCGACGGAACCATCGACTTCTCCCTTCCCGTCGTCCCCTCGTACATGAGGGAGAGCCTGGAAGGGCTGAGGCAGGCAGGCTTCATTCGGGAGTGCCAAAGGGGCGAAGCCCTCGACGAGCGCCAAATGTACCGCCGGTACCCCAACCGCTTCATGGCCGCGGCACAATGGTCCATCACAGGGGGCTGCAACTGCAGATGCAAGCACTGCTTCATGTCTGCCCCGGACGCGAAACATGGCGAGCCCTCCCACGAGGACGTGATGACTATCGCCCGCGAGCTGTCGTGCGCCGGGGTCATGAGGGTCTCGATTACCGGAGGCGAGCCCCTGATTCGTCGCGACTTCTGGGACATCGTGGATGCCCTGCGCGAGGGCGGTGTCGTCGTGACAGAACTCTCCACCAACGGCCTGTTAGTCGACGAGCAACTCCTTTCCAAGTTCGAGGAGAGGAACCTTCGCCCCACTATCGCCCTGAGTTTCGACGGCTTAGGCTTCCACGACTGGCTGAGGGGCATGGACGGTGCCGAGGAGGCCGTTCGAAGGGCTTTCGAGCTATGCCGGGATCGGGGCTTCGCCACCTCTGCGGCGATGTGCCTCTGGCGGGACAACGTTTGCGCGTTGGGCGAGAGTATCGACTACCTCGCCTCTGTGGGGTGTTCGAGCCTTAAAGTGCAGCACATTAACGAACTCGGCGCATGGTCTGAGAGCGGCCATGCTGTATCACGCGGCCTGAGCCAGCGCGAGACTTTCGAGGCGATGCTCTCCTACCTGTCCGACTTCTACCGTAAACTGCCCGCGATCAGGCTAAATCTCGGTGGGTTCTTCTCGGCAGATGGCAGGTACCCCGATGAGTACCGCCTGCCATTCGTCAACACCTGCGATTCACTCGAGAACGTCTGTCTCTGCACCACGGCGAGGACGAACATGTACATCACTGCCGAGGGGAGGCCGGCCTTCTGCATGGGGGTCGGAGACCTGGACGACTCCCAGAACGCCTATCCAACCATCATGGAGACGGGAATGAGCGCGTGCCTCGCGGACTCCGCCTACATGCAGCTTAACGACACTCGCGTATCGGCTGTCATCTCGCACAACGAGAGGTGCGCAACGTGCAGGCACCGCCTCCTGTGCCTGGGCGGTTGCAGGGCATACGGCATCATGTCGCATCCAGGCGACCTCCTCGGCATAGACGAGGAGGTATGCACCCTGTACTCGGAGGGCTGGGCGGCAAGGGTCGTTGAAGAGGTGCGACGACTGAGGCCAAGTGCACGATGTGCCGAACTGGAGTGGTTGAGTGAACGCGGGCGCGAGGGCGAGCTGATGTGAGAGCGAGGCGCCATGTATTACAAGATATCCGCTAACGTAGCGCTCAGGAGCTGGGATCGCGTGCCTCGAGCGTACTATCTGAGCCGCTATCCGTACGCGCAACCGCTCACAAAAGAAGAGTTCGAGACCATGCTGTTGTGCGACGGCGAACACGACCTCGACCTTGGCGAAACGATCATGTCGTTGGTGCTCAGGGATATGATCACGCCCTGCGAGAAGGGCGACCACCCGTCCGAATGGTCGGGTCTCAAAAGGTACAGAAACCGCTATTTCCCGAAGATGAACCTCATGATCACGGGAAAGTGCAACTACAACTGCCTGCATTGCTTCAACGCGGCCGACAACGCCCCGCTGATGACCGAATGGGCATTTGAAGAGCTCTGCGGCCTGCTCGATCAAGCACTCGACTGCGGCATCCACGCGATCACTATCACCGGCGGCGAACCCATGGTGCACAACCGCTTCATGGATATCATCGGCGAGATTCACAAGCGGGGCATGTTCGTCGAAGAGCTCAACACGAACGGTTCCCGCATCACACAGGACGTGCTCGACCGCATGAGGAAGATCGGGTGCGACCCCTTGGTCAAGATCTCGTTCGATGGCATCGGTTGCCACGATTGGATTCGCGGCAAAACGGGTGCGGAACAGGAGGCGCTTGACGCGATGCGGCTGTGCGTGGACAACGGGTTTCGCGTGCTGGCGCAGACCCAGGCGCACCGCAGGAATGTGGGGGCTTTGATGCCGACAGCGGAGGCTCTGTGCGCAATGGGCATAGACGAGATGAGGATTATCCGCACAACGGAGGTTCCCCGCTGGGTCGAGAACGCCGGGGACGCTTGTCTTGGCATGGAGGAATACTACGAGAAAATGCTCGCGTTCGCGCAAGAATATGCGTCGAGCGGAATGCAAATGGAGATGGACATATGGCAGTTCCTGCGGCTCCACCCGTCGGAGAAGTGCTTTCAGATCGTGCCTGTCGCCTGCGCTGAAGGCGAGTACAAAGACACGCTCCCGGGATGTCGCGGAGCACGAGGGATGGTGGCAGTAACGTCATCCGGCGATATCGTTCCCTGCATTCAAATGTCTGGCCAAATGGCGAAGATGGGCGTTCGTCTTGGTAACCTGCACCAGGACCGGCTATCCGACCTTCTCAGCTCAAGTGCCTACCTCTGCAACGTATGCGCGACCGTGGGAGACGTTCGAAGGAACAATCCGAAATGCGCCTCATGCACATGGTTCGAAGCGTGCACGGGCGGCTGCCGGGGCATGGGCTTCGTCTACTCAGACGAACGGAGGGACTTCTTCGGGGAAGATCTCACAAAGTGTGTTTTCTTCCAGAACGGATGGTACAAAAGAGTAACCGATGCACTCTCGGAGTGGCGTAACCTCAGTGAGATTGCGCAACGCTGAATCCTGTTGCGGCATGGCGGGATGAAGCATTCTGCATGGCTCTTAGAAAGTAGTGTT
>JAFUBE010000192.1 GCA_017460365.1 Eggerthellaceae bacterium | reverse complement strand
TCCCGTAGGTGGTCCCAAAATGGTCCCGCTATCCAATTTCCCCCAAGAAACACCAAACCGTACCAACTTGATGACCTGGGAAAACTAAACTATACTGTACGATAGCAACCCAGAACAACTACTTGAAAACACGGGCTCATAACCCACGTCGCAGCATTGAAAACTGAAGAGGATTTCCGTCACATTGCGGGGTGGAGCAGTCTGGTAGCTCGTCGGGCTCATAACCCGAAGGTCGTCGGTTCGAATCCGGCCCCCGCGACCAAAATCAAGTCCCTGACCTGCGAAAACGGTCAGGGATTTTTTATTGCGGGGGAATTTTTCGGCCGAAAAAGTTTACCCCTGAGACCCTTTCCGACCCGAAAACGAGCCTTCCGTCAAGGACGAAAAAGCCGACCGAAGTCCTCATATTATCTATCTCGAGGATAGACTCGCGGGGGAATTCGGGGGGAATTTTCTCGCTACTCCGCGGGAATCACGCCGTTTCGCGGGACACGCGGGGGAATTCGGATTCCAACCCGCGTCGCTGCAGCGGCGCCACTCCGAGGCCCGGATCGGGCGCAGTCCCCCCTGGGAACCCCCCTTCCGGACCCAACTCCGACGCGCCAGGGGGCGGACCCGCCCATCCGCCCCGGCGCGCCGTCGGGTATGTGGGTTCCGTGGTTAATGGACGTAGGGAACTCTAGCGGACTATCCGCGTTTTCCGCCTCTTGCCGCTATTCGCCGCAGCATGTAAAACCCCTTGCCATTGAAGCGACGTATCCGCACTCGAGTTTTGCGGTCAGGTCGAACCGATGCGACAGGAGGTATATCGATGCAAGCACATGCGGCCGCGCCCCAGGGCGCCGGCCAGATCCCCAATCCCTATATGGTCTATGGAGCGCCCTCTGGGTTCGCTCCCCTCACGGACGAAGCCGGCGTCTACCTGCCCACGGGCCCCGGCGACGCCCAGCGCATGGAGCTCCTGAACATGCCGGGCGACGGCTCGGACGTGTGGCTCGACGTGCGTGCGGTGCAGCTCTACCTGCAGATCTCGCTCACATCCATCTACAAGCTCATCCATCAGGGCGAGATGCCGGCGGCGAAGCTGGGCACCAAGACGATCCGCGTGAACCGCAAGGCGCTCGAGGAGTACCTGCAGCGCGCGCAGCAGTCGGTCGCCGACTTCGCCGATGGAGGCGACGAGCGGTGAGACAGATTGTCCCAGCTGACCCTCATGAGGTACACCCGGAAACGGCCGAACGTTTAGCATCTTACCTGCTCGGCGATACTGTGCCCGGCGCTCGTGTCGCTGCCTGCTCGGCCCTTGCAACGCTCCAGAAACGAGGTAGCAATGGCAGCAGATAATCGCAGCATAGAACACGAGAGCGGAACGCTGGTCCTCCTGAAGGACTTCTACAACGTCAGGGAGGTCGCGGCGCTTCTGCACTGGAGCAGGGGTCGCGTCTACACGATGGCCGAAAGGAAGGTGGACCCATTACCGATCAGGCGCTTCGAGGGCAGGAAGAGGAACTATCTCATCCAGCGCGACGAGCTCATCGACTGGTACGACAGGAACTTCCTCTACCTGCAAGAGGGCGGCCAAGAATAGACGACGACTGAAAGAGGAGCATGATGACAAGCGGCGGCTCGCGCGACGAGTTCGTCGTGGTGCATCGGTTCATGATTGAAGAACTCGGCCTCAGAGGCGCAGCTCTCCTCGTCTACGCGAGGATCTACGGATTCTGCAGGGCGGGCAACCGGGACTTCTACGAGAGCAAGCCCAAGACCGCCGAGTTCCTAGGCCTATCCGAGAGAACAGTATTCCATTCGATCAGGGAGCTCACCGCCAAGGGCCTGATCTACGAAGTAGGAAGCCACGAGCTCGGGGTGGGAAGAAGCACCAAGGTGTATCGCATCGCGCGGGCGCCTTCCGCCAGGACCAAGTCCGAGGCGGCTAGGAAGACGTGCGCCAAGCGGCAATCCCCGGAGCCTACCTACGACGATGCCCATGACGCAGAGCGGAACGCCCCTGAAGGATCTCGCCCTGAGAATCCTTCAGGGGGTGTCCCTCCGCATGAAGAGAATTCATGCGGCGAAACGCTACCCCATGAAGAAATTTCAGGCGGCACCGCCGTGCCCCATGAAGAAACTGCATGCCGTCGCCTGAGAGAAGTTCATCCGATAAGAAAGTCCGAAAACAAAGAGTTCATAGGAGAGGATCTTTGATATGTCCGGCTTACATGGAAGCGAAAGCCATTTCATAACACCCGGCGAAGCCGAGGAGCGCGGCCTGAACGCACCTAAGGCCGGCAGCGCGGAGTGCCCTTGGTGCGGGCGCGTGCTCGAGCCGAGGGGCGTCATGCTCAACGGCCGCGTGGCCTGGGTCGCATACGAGCCCTGCGGCTGCGACGGCGAGGCGGCCGCAGCGAAGGAGGAGGAGGCGCGGGAGAACGAGGCCAGGGAGCGCGAGCGCAAAGCCAAGCTCATCCGCTCCGGCGTGAAGAAGCGGTACTTGGGGGCGACGGTCGACGAGGTCGAGGCGCAGCTGTACATGGAGAGGTTCGGCTCAGACGACGGCCGCGGCCTTTACATACACGGCAACGTCGGAACCGGCAAGACCTACCTTGCGAGCGCGCTTGCCCGCATGTTCATAGACGCAGGCTACTCGGTTGTCCTCACGACGACTCTGTCGATGCTCGAGGACATCCAGGACACCTACGGAAAGGAGGCGTCGTCGCTGGACGCGGTGCTCCGCTTCGCGGGCAGCGACGTCCTCATCCTGGACGACTTCGGCAAGGAGTCCGCGTCCGCGTGGTCGGCGTCGATGCTCTTCCAGATCGTCAACCACCGCTACGAGGCCATGAGGCCCCTCATCGTCACGTCGCAGTACGACCTCGCCGGCTTGGAGAAGCGGATCGCGCGCCAGGGGGAATACGAGAGCGCGCGGGCGATCGTGTCGAGGCTTCGCCAGATGTGCCATGTGATCGAGCTGTCCGGCAATGACCGCCGGCGCGGGTGAATGTGAAATCTTGATGGCTAATCGACAGGGGGAACCCTAGCGGACCATAGC
>JAFUBE010000191.1 GCA_017460365.1 Eggerthellaceae bacterium | reverse complement strand
TGCGCGTTTGGAGGATGCTGTCTGCACGACCGTTGGATGTGATTGGATGCGACACAGGCAGTGCGGTGCTGGCATCACCAGGGGCCTCCGCCAAGACCAGGGCGGAGACGAGAACCTACGAGTCGGGGGATACTGGCTACGAGGAAATTAAGATAGAGCGAAGGTAGTCGATAAGCTTCGGCAAATCATCCTCGACGGTATGCCAGACTATCTTTCTGTCTAGTTGAGCATAGCCGTGCGCAATAAAATTGCGGAAACCTGTAATTTGCCGCCAGGGAAGTTCTGGCGCGGCAGAAGTGACTTCATCAGACAGGTGCCCGGCATCCTCAACAATGCGATAAAGGGGGTTCATTATGGCGTCATAATTGAACTCACCTTCAAAACTGTGATTATTACAAAACTTATCTTCGTCCATCTTGCTGTATTCGATACGTTTCTCGAAGGTGTCGTAATCTTCAAGAATGCGTTCGATAAGCATGGAATCGCGCTCAGACAGAGGCATAAAGCTTCACCTCATCCCGGCGAATCCTGTTATAGAAAGATGGACGCATTTGCTCTGGTGGGGCTGTGGCAATATCCACGGGAAGCTGCAGCTCCGATTCCAGCTGGTGCTGTATATCGAGAAGCTGCGCGAAGTTCATGGTGTCGCCGCATAGGAAACGCAAGTCCACGTCGCTCGTTTCAGACTCCGTTCCCCTTGCATAGGAACCGTAAAGATACGCCTCGCGAATATCGTAAGGTTCGATAACAGATACTACTATTTCCTTAATGCGCTCTTTATCCATTCCGCCCCTCAAGCCACCGATATTATAGTTTGTTTTCATCCTGCTGTGTAACAAAATGGCTCGTCGACATCTGAGTGCCCATGCTATCGAGCTGAGAGGCGGGCACCATAAACGTGACGGCAACGCGCGGAAGTGTCACGCAGTTGGCAGCGCCTACGCTGCCTTCAGGCCGTACTTATTGTTGAAGGCCGTGACGCCGTCGCCTTGGGACGTGAACCAGTTAAACTTCCTGTCCAGCAGCACGACGCACACGCAATAGAGCAGCATTATGCCAGACGATATGAAGACCGCCTCGATTCCGCCTGACCCCACTGCCGACAAACCGAGACCGGAGAAGACGAATACCGAGAGGTTATTGGCGGCGTGGGCTGCACTGGACGCCTCAAGCCCCCTGCAATACCACGCGAGGAAGGCAAAACCCAGGCCCTGGATGCCGACGGCGGTGACGCCGAGAACCCCATGGCTATGCGAAATCCCAAAGACGATCGCCAACAAGACCGCGGCCAGGACGAAGCTCTTGACATACGCCATCCAGTTCCGGCCGCCGCGCGACGACGAGTACGACGAGAAGGGCCGACCGCGCACGCTCTGCTCCCCCGAAAGCGACGGGACCCTGCTCGTTTCGTGGTAGCTGGAAGACTTATACCCTTACTCCACGGGGCTTCTGGTCCTTCTTGGACTTGCCCGCCGCCTTTGCCACCTTGGTGAACCGCCTCATGAACTTGATGGCCCCTCCGAAGCCGAGGCCTTCGATGGCCTCATCGTAGTACCCCTTGAGCTCAGCCTCGCTGAGGTCCCACCCACGTGTCGCGGCGACTTGCGCCATGCCCCGCACCATGTCGTCCTCGCTGCCGTCCTTGGCGAACGCATCGTCGGGCATCTCGCGGGTTATCTCGATCATGAAGGACTCGTCCGTGACCATGCGCTTCGCGAATTCCCTTGCATCCATCTTGTGAATCCCTTTCTGCTAAACGCATGCGTAGTTATTAATCATATTATTTGCGATTCCCTCCGTTGTCACTTATCGTGACAACGGAGGGAATCGCCTTCGTCTGCTGCTGCAACGCCGAAGGTCCAACGCACGTTGAAACACCCGGTATGCGTTCGGCCCCCATACGTTGACGCGCTGATTGGGCGCGAGGTACATGCCATCGCCCTCCTGCACGCCAATCTTCCCTGACTGCTCGTCCGCTTGGGGCTGGATGTTCGTGACGGCACTTTCCGCAGGCCCGTTCCCGGCGAACTAAGACACATCCCCTTTGTCACGACGGCGGCCGACATACATCCTGCTACCCGCCACGAGCAGAACCAAGCCGCTCAGGCCCATTGCGGCAAGCACCGGCAACGGCACCATGGGATCTCCGGTGCTGGGCGTCCCCGCTTTCGCTGTCGCCGCAACGCTGCTAGTACCGGACGTCCCCGCTTTCGCTGTCGCTGCGACGCTGCTCGTACCAGACGTCCCCGTCGTCGCGGCACCGCCTGTCTTGGCGCTGCTGCCGTTGTCCTTCTGCGCGGAGCCCATTGCGGGGATGCTCTCGGTCTTGGTCGCTCCGCAATCCTTGCAGATGTGGGTGCGCACGCCGTCCTTAGTGGCCGTGGG
>JAFUBE010000190.1 GCA_017460365.1 Eggerthellaceae bacterium | reverse complement strand
CCGATCTGGCACCTCGACAACACGGCTGAAGCGCTCCATCACGCGATTGCTCCGGTTCGGGTTAGCAAGCGAGAAGTCATCGATGGCACCCTTGAGCGTCGGCGTGATGAACAGGTAGCGGCTGCCGGAGGACACCTGCTTCTCGTCCATCTCGTTGGTGACCGCTCGCAGCGCCGCCAGGATGTCTTCGGCGCTCGCGGCGGAGAGGTCCTCGGATTTCGTGGCGACGCCCTCGAACCCGGCGACCTGGCTGAACGTGACCGCGTCGGCCTCCGGCGCCACCTGCGTGCGCTGCAGCTCGGCGCCCGCGGCCACGAACGCGTCCAGGATCCCGCCTTCTTCCACGTCCATGACGTCTGCGAGCAAGCGCAGGCCGCGGTCGTAGTTCGGCGATTTCGTCTCGTAGGTCATCGTTATGCTGCCGTCGCGGTAGCCGACGTTTCGGGTGTAGTCCCCGAGGCCGGTGACGCTTATCATCGGGATCTTGATTTCCCGGGCGTTCTGGCTCGCGCGGATGAGCCTGCGGCCGCTGTTCAGGCAGCCGGACACGGACGCGCGCTGGTAGACCTCGTCCAGGATGCCGGTGTAGTTCTGCGCGAATGCGATGCTGTTGGGCATGGTTCATACCTTCTTTCGAATCGGTTGCCGTTACTCTTCGTCGTTCAGGCCGGCGATGTCGCGCCACTGCTTAAGCTGCCTGTCGGCGTCGGCTGCGGCCCCGGCGCTCGGAAGCCCTGTCTTCCCGGTCTGCTTGGCCGGCGCATCGTCGAACATCCAGGGCTCGGCGGCCCTCAGCGCGTCCACGTCGCCGCCGTGGTCGGCGAGCACCGCCCGTGCCGCCTTCACGTTGCGACAGCCGGCCAGCTGCAGCCTGAAGTCGATGCGGTCGCTCTCGCCCTGCTCCTTCAGCGCGGCAATCTCCGCACGAAGGCCGTCTGCTGCTTCAGCGCTTTTGGAGGCTTCGGCGATCTGCGCCTCAAGCTCCGCGATCCGGGAATCCCGCTCAGCCAGCTGCGCCTCGTATGCCTTAGCGTCAGCGCCGCTTCCTGTTCCGACGTCAGCCGCCGCGTGCTTGCCTTGTGCTTCCTGCTGGTTCGGTTGTTGTTGCGCCGCTTGCTGCTCTTGCTGCTGCGTGCCCTGCTGCGCTTGCGTGCCATTCTGCTCACCGTCCATGAATAATCCTTTCGACTCGCGGGCATAGAAAAATGCCCGTACCGTTTCCGATACGGGCATTCTCGGCCATGGTCACAAAGTCATGGCTGCCGGGCCGGGGAGGAAGCGCGCACGACGCCCTCCTGCTCGGGCGATGCTTACACCTTCGCCGGCGTCAGGCTGCCTCCCTGGGCCGTCAGCGCCTGGCGGACTTGTCGGACTTGTTCTTCGCCCACGTGCCGTGCAGCACGCCCGTGTAGGTCTTGCCGCCCGATGAGGAGGAGCGGCACCTCGCCCTTAACAACGTCCGCGAGCGGTTAAAAGCGCAGTGCGGCGGCACGCTGGAGATCGAAGCTTGCAAGGCAGGTGGAACCCAGGTGACGATCTTCGTTCCTCACGTCTAGCCACGCGACTGAAAAACGCGAGGCTTCGATTACTTTGTTGTTACAGTCTTGGTTTTAGACCATGACGAATAGTACTTCACGCTGCCTACTTTCTTGTACGTTCGGATCTTCACGTAGTACTTCTTGCCGCTCTTGAGTCTTGCGACCCTCTTTGATAGATTCTTATACCCTTTGACTGTCATCGTCTTCTTGCCTTTGGAGAAATTCTTGTTTGTGGCAAGCTGAACCTGATAGCCGGTGATGCGCGATTTCGACATCTTTGCCGGCTGCTTCTTCCACGTCACCTTCACGGTGCCGACCTTCTTGCCTTTTGTCAGTTTGGCGATGGATGTTCCCTTGGGGTTGATCTTGAACGTCTTCGTTACCGTTCCAGCATAGCTGCCCTTGCCTGTGATGGTCAGCGTCGCTTTGCCGACGTTCTTGTTGTTCCTGTAAGCCACGGTGTAGTCTTTGCCGTTTTTCAGCGTCTTGCCGGAAAGCTTCACGACGGGGTTCTGCTTCAGGGCTTTGCCCGTCCAGGTCTTCGCTTTGACGCCGGAAACTGTGGCCTTTTTGATACTGGTCGATGGAGCAGCCGTCCATTTCGCCTTGAACGTGTGATCTTCTGCAACTGTGTATTTCTGCCCCGGCTGGCATTCCGGGCTTTCCCAGCACACGAAGGTGTAACCGTCCCGTGTAGGAGCATCGATTATGTCGAAGGAGCTCTCGAGAGTGGTCTCGAATTTCTTTACGCCAGCCGTGCCGTCTTTCCACTTCCCGCCGGCGGGATCGAAGGTCAGCTCTGGCTTGACCTCATGCTGGACATCGTACATGTCCGAGATGGCGAGCTTGACTTCGACGTCGTTTATGCCCAAGTTCGAGCAGCTGTTCTTCACGAGCTTGGCGTTCGTCCCTTCCAGGAAGAACGTGTCTATGGTTGCCGCTTTTCCAATGCTCGGGTCATTGCAAAGGGCTACCGTCACCATTCCCTCGAACGTATCGAGGGAAATCGGTATCGTGTTGCCGTAGATGTAGATGCTGCTCGCATTCCCGTCTGCATCGAAGATCAGCTCCCCTGTGCCCATCGACTTGTCACCCAAAAAGAAACTGGCGTAAACAGAGTGGTCTGACGCATCGGATGCCAGATGTACGGCACCCTCCGCATCCCTTACGGCATACCACTGCCCGTCGAATTTCGGGATCAGGTACGAAGAGTCGGTGGCGCTCATGTAATCGTCTGCAGATTCACCCTCTGTGCCGTCGAGCACCCGAGTGCCGTAGAACGTCCTGGTAGGCTTGCCTAAGCCGTAAACATCGTCCTCCCTGTTGGCCGCCACCGTGAGCACCGGGACGTCGATGATCCGCTTGGGCGTGTCCGTCACGTCGATGCGGTAGTAGTCCGTCCCGTCCTTGGACTCTGCCTTGAGGGATACTTTGTCGTTGTTCAAGACCTCCTTGCGCTGGATGTCTATGATCCCGCTGAGCCACGCCCGCACGTCCCTGTCGCTGCCCTCAAACGCCTTCTCGATGTATTCCCATCCCCTCTTGACGTGCTCGTCTTCTTGAGACTGGAGATATTCGATGACCTTGTCGTAGTCGATCTCGTCAGGGGCACATCCGTCCTCTATGAGGTTCGACACGGCAACGCCGGCGTTGCAGATCAGCTCGTAATCGAGAACTGCCTGCACGTACGTCTCGAGCAGCTCTCTCTCTGCCGAACCCTCCTCGTACACCCCGGATAGCTCTCTCATCGCTTTAATGTAGGAAGCCACCTCGCCGGAAACGTCGCTTGCGGAGGGATTGGCGAAGGCGAAGATGCTCAACCCGCTTGTCGGGGTTTTCGTGGCCCTTACCGTTATGCTCCCGTCATCGTCTCTACCGAAGAACACATGCGTTTCATCCGACTTCTGCGTGTGCCTCGAATAGACGATTTCTTCATCATGCAAGATGTTCTGGATCTCGAGCGCCGTTTGCGTGTAGGCGTTCAGAAACCCCGGATCCTGCCAATCGGATTCGTACAAACCGATTCCGAGCTGCTCCATCACGGTCGCGAAGTCCTGCAGGACGACAATGCCGAAATGATACGCGTCTTTTGGAACGCGAATCTCGTCGTAGAAGCTCCCGGCTGTCGCTTCCTCCCTCATCTGTTTTGCGATTTCCAGCAGCTTGTTCACAATCCCGCTCTGCTTGAGCTTGCTCGTGTTGACCACGCAATAGATTTCCGAAGGGCCTATCGATATCTTGTCCGGGTGCTCGTCATAGTAATCGACGAAGAGATCCACGAGCTTTTGCCCCAAGACCCAGGCATCCATATCGGGTTTAGTTGCGAGGAAATCGAACACCGCCGTGTAATCGACCGTCGCGTGCGGGTCGACGTCCGCCGACCCGAGGAAATAGTCCGTGTAATCCGACAAGGCGAGCACCGTTTCGAAATTACCCATCACGCAGCAGTCGAGGTTGATGAAATCGAACTTGCCGCCGCCTGCGCAAACGTCGCTTTCCGAAATCGCCTGCCGGAGCTGAAGCACGGACAAAGACCCAGTTGGATTTGCGGTGTCGTGGTCATCCAGCCCATAACCGCCTTCAGGCCCCATGCCATGGTCGTTCAGGATCAGATCGTATTTGCCTGCCGGCGCGATGCTATGGGCGTAGTTGATGAAACTCTTCAACGTTTTCGGGTCGCTCATGAGCTCCTCTGCGGATTTTTTGGCATTG
>JAFUBE010000189.1 GCA_017460365.1 Eggerthellaceae bacterium | reverse complement strand
TTTCCCTCTTCTGCCAGCTCGTCTGTAGTTTACTGGGATAACAGTAACCCGTAATCAGAATTAGTCAAGCTGTAATCCTAGTAAATTACTAGATTTTTGCATAGGGGGGAAGTATGATGTAAGCATATCATGAAGGAGCCGACATGCTTGTGACGACAAAGGGGCGCTACGCGATGCGCCTCATGGTGTACATTGCGAACTTCCCCGATCGCAAAGTCGCGTTGCGTGAAGTCGCGGAAAACGAGTCGATCTCGCTGAAGTACCTCGAGCAACTCGCTCATGAAATGGTGCGCTGCGAGCTCTTGAAGAGCGTGCGCGGCCATGGCGGCGGTTACCTGCTCGCTCGCGAGGCGAACGAGATCAACGCCGGAGACGTGCTGCGCGCCGCCGAGGGAACCACGGTTCCGGTCGCATGCGCCGCGCTCGAAGACGGAGGCGAGTGCCCCCGCGAGCAATCGTGTTCGACCATCGCGTTCTGGACCGGCCTCGACCGCGTCATCGAAGACTACGTCGACAGCGTCACGCTGGCGGATCTGGTGGAAGAAAAGTAAAAGCAGCCGGCTCGGAAACGGGCTGACCCTTCGCACACGGCGCTATCGCGCGAGCTTCCTCCAAGACAGCACGCTGCCGTAGAACTTGTCGAGGTCGAGGTTCTTCGAGTATCCGCCGAGGTTGTACCCCTGGCTCGTGTACTGGAACATGCGCGGGGAATCCCAGGCGCCGTAGCCGTTCTCATCGGTCCACGGGTCGTCGAGATACCCGTAAACCGGATCGTAATTCGGGTATTGCGCAACCCATAGCTCGTACTTCTTCGCCACAGGCGACCAGTCGTGATAGCGCGTCTGGTTCTTGCTCAGGTAGATCAGCGGCTTCACGCCCGTGTTCTTGTACACGTAGTCCATGAAGGTCTTCGCCCAGGAGACCGTGTTGTCGATGTCGAGGATGTCGGCTTCGTAATCGAGGTACAGCATTGCGTCGCCGATATAGGGCTTCACCGACTTCACGAAGTACTTCGCCTGGGCTTTCGCGCTGCCGCGAAGGTCCGCATAATGGTATATGCCGAGCAGCTTGCCGCTCTTGAGGGTCGCATCGGCGTGCTCGCGGAAATACGGGTTGGTGTACCAGTCGCCCTGGGTCGACTTCACGATCACGAAATCGGCCTTAACCTTGGAAATGTCGATGCCGGCCTGCCAGCTCGCGATGTCGATGCCGTTCAGCACCTTGGATTTCTCCATGAGGTTCACCGTGGGGTATTGCGTCTTGCCCGGCGCGTCGGCCCCCTTCCGGACGAGCTTCACCTGGAATGCCTGCAGGCGCAGGTTGAACCCGGTGCTCCCGGCCACGGCGCCGTTCTTAGCCCAGTCGAGCCATCCGGCGCTTTGACAGTATGCGCGGTAGTACACGTCGTACTGCTTGGCTATGTCTCCCGTCAGCTTGATCTGCATGGCCTCGAGCCGCTTCGTCGCCTTGCCGGCGAAGCCCGATTTCCTCCAAGCCGACCATTTCGTGCCCTCGTTGTAGGCGCGGTACTTCAGCCCGCCGCTCAACGCCCCCGGATCGACTTTCGCGTCGAACCCGTAGAGCACCTTGCTACCGCTCACCTTGCCGG
>JAFUBE010000188.1 GCA_017460365.1 Eggerthellaceae bacterium | reverse complement strand
TTCCAAAACAAGGGTTCTGTAAAGATTCACGTTATGTAAAGGGACGGGGGGCGGCCGCAGGCCGGCGGCCATGCGGGGCCCCCGACCCTTTACATAACGTTCAGCGCCTCCTGCCCAGGTTCTTTAGCCATTCCCTCAGGCCTTCGTCGTTGTCCCACCTCGGCTCTTCCGGCGGCACGATGCCCTTGCTCGCGGCCTCGACGGCGTCGCGCTTTCGCTTCGCGTAAGTCCTGGCGTAGACTTCCGTCGTGCGGACGCTTGCGTGGCCCATGAGGTCGCGGATATGCAGGACGTCCACGTCGGCCTCGACGAGCTCCATGGCGAACGTGTGGCGCAGCTTGTGCGGACTGCAATCCTCGGGTATGCCGGCCTCGGGATGCTCCGCCCGGGCACGCTCGGCGTACTTCAGCAGGATGTACCTCACTCCCTGGCGGGTGAGCCGTCCTCCCATGTGGTTCTGGAACAGGGGCTCCTCGCAGCGTTCGGGCTGGTCGAGCCCGTAGCCCCGCATGTAGGCCCTGAGCACCGGCACGACCTGCGAGGCGAGCGGCACGTAGCGGGCCTTTCCGCCCTTGCCGTGCACGAGGACCGTCGGAGGCTCGCCCAGGGACACGTCGCGCGGCCGCAGCCCCGTGAGCTCGCTCACGCGCACGCCGGCGGCGCACATGACCGACAGCATCGCGTAGTCGCGCAGGCCGTCGCGCACGCCCACGTCGACGGCTGCGAGCAGGGCTTTCGTCCCCTCGCCGCTCAGGTAGGATACCTCCGGTTGCGGCGCCCTCTTGAGCGGGATCGACAGCACCGCCTGCAGCTCGGGCAGGCACTCGGGGTGCTCGTACTCGAGGAAGCGGGCGAAGCTGTCGAGCGCGGCCTTGCGCTGGTTGCGCGTGGAGGCGGCGCACCCGCGGGCGTCCTCCAGCCAGCCGAGGAAGCCCACCACGGCGCCGCGCGTGCAGTCGTCGAGCTCGACGAGGTCGGCCGGGATCCCGAGCTCCGCGTCGGCGTACTCGAGGAACAGGCAGAACGCCCGGCCGTACGACTCGACCGTGCCGGGCTTGCAGCCGCGCGCGTCGACGAGGTGGCTGGTCAGGAACTTGCGCAGCATGCGCGCGAACTCAGTCTGACGCTTCACCGAACGGCCCCCCTTCGAATACGGGGCAGAGGACGGCCGAGAGCTTGGCCGCGACCTCGGGGTACATGGCGGCGGTGAGCCTCACGTAGCGCTCGGTGGCGTAGATCGTCTTGTGCCCGAGGTACTTGGAGAGAACCGGCAGGGCCGCGTACATGTCCATGCCGGAGTCGAGCATCTGCTTGAACGCGCATACCGCGTGGGTGTGGCGCCAATCGTGCAGGCGGGGTCCCTCGCCTCCGCCCACGAACGGTATGCCGGCGCGCCGCAGCAGCTCCAGGTGCACCTCGTCGAGCCGCTTCGCGTCCCGGCGTCTGCCGCGGCCGTTGCGGAAGACGTAGTCCTCGTCGCCGAGCAGGTAGAACGTCTTGTCGGCGAACCGCGCGAACAGCGCCGCCATGTCCGGACCAAGCGCCACGAGGCGGGCGCGGTCGTTCTTCGTCTCGTTGAGCGCCACGACGCCGGCAGCGAGGTCGACGTCGCATTTGCGCAGACCGAGGGCCTCATTGACCCTCGCGCCGCAGCAGTACATGAGCCGGAACAGCACGGGGAACTGGACCTCGTCGACGCGGCTGCGCGGCGACGACCAGGCGTCGACGGCGGTGAAGTAGCGGTCGACCTCGTCGCGCGTGTAGATGTGCGGCTGGAAGCCCGTCTCCCTGAACGCGACGTCGCGTATGGGGCAGATGTCGTGGCCCCGCGCGATCAGGTATGCCACGAGGTTCTTCGACGCGTTCACCCTCGCGTAGTGCGTCGTCGTGGCCTCGTTCGGCAGCCTGCGGGTCCATTCCTCGACGTCGCCCCTGGTCAAGCTCACGTCCTCGATGCCTCGCGACTCGCAGAACGCGTCGAACTTCCTCATGGTGCAAAGGAAGCTCCTCTCCTTGTACCCGGACGCCACCTTCGAGTCGATGTAGGAGTCGATGGCCCCGGCGAAGCCCGACTTGAACCCGCGCCCGCTCATGATGTCGCCTCCCCGTAGTGGGGGCTCCGCATGCGGGGCGCCGGCAGCGCGCAGGCGACCAGCGACGCCGCGTCGAGTCCGAGGTAGCCGGCCGTCTGGTCGGTGTCCTGGTGGCCGAGCACCTCCGATATGGCCGGAAGCGGCGCGCCCGTCCCGAGCATGCGCACGGCGAGGCTGTGGCGCAACGAGTGCGCGCCGTGCTTCTTCCGCTCCCAACCGTCGACCCTCGCGCGGGCCAGGTGCTTCGAGACGATCGAGTGCACGGTCGGCGACGTGATGGGCCTCGCGGTCGCCGGCCTGCCGGCGGAGAGCACGAGCTGGGGAAGGCCGCAGTCCGGCCTGCCGTGGCGCACGTAGTCGATGATCGCGTTGCCGACGCACGCCAGCAGCGGCAGCTCCACGACGGCCTTGGTCTTCGATTGCCGCACGGTGATCACGTTGCGCTCCCAGTCGATGTCGCCCAGCTCGAGCGACACGATGTCGCCCGAGCGGAGGCCGTACTCGGCGGCCAGCAGGATCACGACGTAGTCGCGCCTTCCCGTCGCGGAGGAGCGGTCGACGGCGGCCAGCACGGACGCGATCTCGTCTCCCGTGTAGGTCGCCGGCAGCTCGCTGCGCCTCCGGTAGGCGTCGTGCGGCACGCAGGCGGCGACGTCGCGGCCGATGACGCCCTCGTCGAACAGCCATCTGAGCAGATGCCTCAGGTGCTGGGAAGCGTTGTGCCTGCTCGCGGGGGTCTTCGCGGCTTCGTTCAGGAAACCCTCCACCTCGTCCGCGCCGACGTCCCGCACGGCGATGCCCCGTTCTTCCAGGTACGCGTTGAGCTTCCAGAGGAACCACCTCTTGTTGCCGATGGTCTTCGGCGAGAGGCCCCTGGAGGCTTCGTGGTCCAGGTACGCGCCGAAGGCAACGGCCGATTCGCCCCTCATCGTGTGGTCGACCCTCGGCGAACGGAACTCGAACTCTCCGCCCTCCCCGAACGAAAGCAGCATCCTGGCCGCTCGGAGCCGTATCCTCTCGTCTTCCGGCATCCCGTCTCGGATGACCCGCGACCCGATCGCCTCGTCGCAGTACCTGAGGCAAGCCGCCTCGTTGAACATCGCGATGCCGTTCGAATCGCACCAGTCGGCGATGCGGTCCCATTCCCTCGCCAGCTTCCTGGAGTAGCAAAACCCGTACTCCCGCTCGACCAACGCGGCCGAGCATTCTTCTATCAACGTTTTGATCTCCTTTGTCATAGGCAGACCTCCTTTCTGCCCATGATTAGAAAGCCGCGGGCGCGTTATGTAAAGGGACGGGGGCCTCGCATGGCCGCTGGCCTGCGGACGCTCCCCGTCCCTTTACATACCGTGACTCTTTACAGAACCCTTGTTTTGGAAAGCTTTCCAAAAGAAGGGCAAGGTC
>JAFUBE010000187.1 GCA_017460365.1 Eggerthellaceae bacterium | reverse complement strand
GGCGGATCTTGTCGCGTTCAATTCGCGCCTCGGACTTGGTGCCCTTGACGACGCGCTGGACCCGGACGCGGTTGCCGCCGAGGTCGTAGCCGAGCGACACGCACACGCGCCAGCGGTTCGCGATGGGCTTGCCGTCCTTGTTCTTGACCTGGGTTATGCTGCCATCACCTTTCGTGTTTCTTGCCATTTGTTTCACCTCGCTTCCCGGCAACGCTTGTCTTGTTCCTGGTGTATCCATCGCGCCCTAGTGGGCGGGATTGACTTCGATGCCGTTGCGCTCGAGCATATGCAGGGCTGTAGCCTGAGAGATTCCCGCTTCCTTAGCAGCGAGCGCGGGATCCACGCCGCCGTCGTTGACGAGCGACGCGAACCTGAGCGCGCGCTTGTACTTGCGCTTGCAGCTGTCGGAGCAGTACTGCCTCTTGGAGCCCCTCTCGCCTATCGCGATGACGGGCGGCCCGCACCCCTTGCAGGCCCCGATGCGCGCCTCGCGGAAGCTCTCGCAGAGGCATACCCAGAGCGACGTGAGGCGGCTGTCGGCGAACGGCGCCAGCACGCCCTTGGCCGTCTGCATGCGCACGCCCTGGAGGAACGGCTTGATGACCGCATCCGCGACATGCGGTACCGCGGGCGCCACCCGAAAAATGACAGATCGTGTCTGACGGGAAGTGTCACACGGTGGCGATGAAGACGCATCTCCACCATATAGAACCTTGCCCATCTGGTCAGCCGAGAAGGAAAGCTGGGCACGGTCGCCCCTGGTCGCATAGGCATAAGCCGAAAGGTTCACAAAGCCGATTTTCTCGAACTCCGCTATCGTCGGTTCTTTCTCCATCGGCACTTTAACCGTGATTGTCTCGGGTTTGGCGGCACCTGCGGTCTTGGCAAGGCACGTGATGGCGAATAGCGGCACGCCCTCGGCGTTCTTCTCCTGCTCTTCGAGCCGTCGCCCGTCTTCGTATCTCATGCGTGGTTCGGCTGCTATGAACCTGATGTATTCGAAACTCTTCTGGTCTACCGTCACTCTGTTCATGTTTGCTCCTTCGGTCGCTATGCGGGGCTTATCCCTCGCATGCTTCAAAGTTTCGGAGAACAAGAGCGAAACCCATAAACCGAGCTGTCGAGTTTTCAGGTTGCTTTAAGGTTGCGGGTAAAATCGCAGGTAAGACAAAAAAAGAGCCGCCATGTAGGCGGCTCTCGCTTCGGGGCGTTCAGAACGATTTGCTTACGATGAGTAAGCGAAGTCGAAGTTGTCAAGAATATTGAAGTTCTCGTCTTGTACTTGAATAACACCGGCTGCGTCGGTGATGGCTTCATACGGGAGGGTCTTCCCCTTGGCGTCCGTGAATATGATGGACGTTTCGGTGGTCTCTCCCGGTTTTGGGTTCATCACGAGAACGCCGTATGCTTCCTCGCCGTTCACCGTCCATTCGAAAGCCGGGTTGAGGTGAATATCGTGGTCGGTCTTGTTCTTCGCGGACACCTCCAAGGTCGCACCGCCGTCATATTCGCCTTGGCCGATGACTTCGAGCGTCACGTATTCGCAATCAAGCGTGCCGTTTCCGCTGGTGTACTCTGCGGCGGCTGATGAGCTTGTGCTTGACGAGCTTGACGAGCCTGACGAGCCTGCCGTGGCCGATGACGATGAGGAAGAAGCAGAGTTCCCACCGCAACCAGCCAGGACAAGGGCGAGAGCAAACACCGCTACTAGGGCAAACGTCTTCTTGTACATGCTCAGTCCTTCATTCCGCTTTCGCTGCCGTTATGCCGACTTATTTTACACTATTATCATCGCTCGCTACCTTCTATTGAAGACAACAACGGAGCCGTTCATGGTTTGAAAATCCGTCTTCTGTTCGGCTTTCTCCGCTTCTTCGTCCCATTCCTGTCGTTTGCGTGCCACCTTCTCAACCGCCGCCGACAAGTTCTCCGGTATCTCGTGGAGGTATTGTTCTGTCGTGGTTATCCGGCTGTGCCGCATGAGCGTCTTTACCGTCTGTAAATCAACACCGCTGCCCACAAGTTCCGACGCTACCGTATGCCGCAGCTCGTGGAACTTCGGGCCGTCGTATCCTGTTCTGTGATACCTCGGGTATCCCTTCTCATCTTTCGTCTTCTCGTATGACTGTGTACCGAAGCCGTGTTCTGCCATGTACTGCCGATACCATCGAGAGAAGTTGCTTTGTAGGTGGTACTCGAAGCTACCGTTACAGCATATCGGCGTTTTCGTAACTCGCATAGTCACTTCATCTAGCAACTGCTTGATTTGCTCTTCGTCGCTGCTGCTGGTGTCGTTTTGGGATAAGGCTTGCTCTGCCATCTGGCTATACGTATCCTGCCGCCATTCGTATAGCCAGACGAACGTGTTCTCATCGAGTGGCAAGACTCCCTTGCTGTTGTACTTCGGCGGTTTTATCTCTTTCTTTCTCCCAAGCTGCCGCTCAACCGTCAAAGTTTGCTTCTTGTCATCGAAATCAGCCCATACAAGCCCGAGGACTTCGCCCAACCGCAAGCCCGTTGCTAACGCTATCATTATCGCTGCTCGCTTGCCGTCCTTCTCTTCCTCGTTCAGTGCGACCAATAGGTTGTGTTGTTGTTCAATCGTCAGGCTGCGTCTCGGTGCTCGGTTTTCCTTCACGCCCTTTACGGTTCTGCTCGGGTCGTATTTAATCCTTCGGCGGCTCTCTGCGTACTTCAAGATTTGCTTGACCTTGTTCAGCAGTCTTGATTGCTCGCTCTTGCTCTCCTTGCGGTTCCCTCTCTTGAACGCGTCTATATCCTCTTCCGTTATGTCATCGAGTTCGATAAGTGCCAAGTCGCTCTTTTCTATCTTGCGGATAAGAAGCTCTTCCCTGTCATAAGACGATGGTATTAGCTCTCCGCTGTCTCGCCTGTCTGCATGCCAGAGCCGTGCGTATTCGCCGACGGTGATGTTTGCCTTGATGTGGTAGTCGACGTCACCGTGCGGCTTTTCCTTGATTTGGGATTCAGGGCCGACGTCAACGCGCTGGCGGACGCTCGGCACAGGCTGTCGTTATGGCTCTGCGCGTTCGGAGGCGGCGAGCTCGTTCTCCCCGACGAGCCAGAGCTCACCTACCACGATGCCCTGCTTGTCTCGGCGGGCGCGTGGCACAAGCTTTTCTCCGACGGGCAGTGCGACATCACCTTCACGCTGTTCGACCCGATTGCCTACGGGATGGAGCGCGTGGAGCGGCTGGCGCGGTTCGACGTGGGCGGGACGTGGCCGACGCTTCCGAAGTTCAGGTTGGTTGCCGAGGCCGGTTCCAGCCTTTGCGTTTCGCATCCGGCCCAGGGGCGGTCCATCACGGTAGATTACGAGTTCACGGGCGGCGAGGCGGTCGTGATCGACTGCGCCGACGAGTCGGTGCGCATAAACGACGCGGACGCACGGGACTGCGTGACGCTCGGCAGCGACTTCTTCAGCCTGGACCCTGGCGATAGGATCTTGTCGATTACCGGCTGCACATACCACGAGACTCGCTTCACGGAGAGGTGGGCTTAGATGGCTGGGGCTGTTCCCACGTTATTCCGATTCTCGCGCTGGGACGAGCGGATCGGCACGCTGCGCGTCGCAGGCGAGTTCGTGCATACGAAAGAGCTCAACGGCGAGGACACGATCGAGTTCCAGTGCTTCGAGGTTCCCGACAAGGGAGACCGGCTCTTGTGGCTGGACGGTTCCGCTTGGCGAGAGCATGTGGTGGTGAGGACAGAGGAGCCCATGGCCGGGCTCTGCAGCGTCTACGCGGAATCGTCGCTCTGCGAGCTGCTGGACGACTTCATCGAGGAGACGCGGCTGGCGGGCAAGACTGCCGCCCAGGCGTTGGCGGCGGCGTTGGCGCCGACGCGCTGGTCGGTGGCCTCTTGCGACGTTTCGGGAACTGCGGGCTGCGTGCTCTACCACGTGAACGCGCTCTGGGCGCTCCGGCGCGTGGCCGAGGTCTGGGGCGGCGAGGTGGAGCCGGTGATCGCCGTGTCGGGCGGGCGCGTCTCATCGCGGTCTGTCCGGCTATCCGAACAGCTCGGCGATTGGCATGGCGTGCGCTTCACCTACGGGAAGAACATGGCGGGCTGCACCCGGACGGTGCTGGAGCAGGACGTGTACACGGCGCTCTACGGTTTCGGCGCGGGTCTCCCGGCGGTTGACGACGACGGCAACTACACCGGCGGCTACAGGCGCAAGCTCACGTTCGCCGACGTGAACGGGGGCGTCGCGTGGGTGGGCGACGATTCCGCCCGGCTGGTCTGGGGCAGGTGGAATGCCGATCGCACGGCGAAGGTCCATAGCTTCGGCACGGTCACTTTCTCTTCGTGCGACGACCCGGTCAAACTGCTCGCTCTGACGCGGGCGGCGCTCGTGGAGGCCGTGAAGCCGAAGGTCTCCTACGAGGTCGATGTGGCTGCTCTCGACGGCGGGGAGTGCGACCTGGGTGACGAGGTGCTGGTGGTCGACACGTCGCGATTTCCCGAATGGAGGTTCAGGGCCAGGGTGGTCAGGCGCGTGCGCACGTTCGGGGATGCCGTGCTCGCGCGCGTGACCATAGGCGCCGGCCAGAAGGTCGAGTACGCGCAGACAGCCACACTCGCGGCCGACGTGGCCGCCTTGCAGGACGACGTGGCGGGCATCGACGGCAACCTGACCACGGCGGCTTCCGTGACCGTGGTCGAGAACACCGTGACAACGGCGATCGACGACCTCGACGAGCTCGCGGAGGTGGAGTTCTAGACAGCGTCGCTCCCTAGATGATCCTG
>JAFUBE010000186.1 GCA_017460365.1 Eggerthellaceae bacterium | reverse complement strand
GTTGCTCGCGCCGGCGCTGCCTGTCATCATGGACGACATGGGCGTGGGCGAGACCGACGTGCAGTGGCTCATGTCGATTTACGCGCTGGTGGAGGCCGTCGTGATCCCCCTGAACGCGTTTTTTCTCGGCAGGGTTTCAACGCGTAAGTTGTTCGTGGGTTCGTTTGCGCTGTTCGCGATCGGCTCTGTCGTTTCCGCCGCTGGCCCGGGTTTCGCATGGCTCGTCGCCGGGCGCGTCCTGCAGGCATTCGCGACCGGCGTCGTCATAACGATGGCGACCACGCTCGTGTTGCTCACCGCGCCGCGTGAGAGCCGAGGGCGTATGATGGGCCTGCTCGGCTTAGTCATCAGCTTCGCTCCCGCCATAGGCGCGCCGGCATCAGGCGCGCTCGTCGACGTTATTGGGTGGCGTGTGCTGCTCGTGGGCGTGGCCGCGCTCGCCGTCGTCGTTGCTGGCGTCGGTGCGGCTTTCATACACAACCACGAAGGCTTTGAGCGCACGAGCTTCGATGCGCCGTCCGTCGTGCTCTCTTCTGCGGGCATGGTCTGTTTTCTGTACGGGGTGTCAACGGTGACCGATACAGACACGCCTTGGGCCTCGGCGCTGTTCATGGTGGCAGGCGTCGGCTTGCTCGTCATCTTCGCAAGGCGCCAGTCGAAGCTTGAAGTGCCCATGCTGCGCGTCGAGACGCTCCGCGCGCGAAAGTTCCGAAACGCTGTCATCCTCTGCGGCCTGATGGAGGCGGCGCTCATAGCAATCGACGTGCTTTTGCCCCTCTTATTGGAGAATTCGCTCGGCGCCAGCCCCACGGTGACGGGCTTCGTCATGATGCCCGCCGCGTTCGTCGGAGCGGTCGCGGGCGTCATCTCGGGCCGGCTGTTCGACAAGTACGGCGTGCGCAAGGTCGTGGTGCCGGGCGTGCTGGTGTTGTTCGGCTCGGCGGTGGCCTTGTGCTTCACGGGTCTCGACACGCATATCGTGTTTGTAACGGTGCTGTACATGGTCGAGACTCTCGGCTGGCAGATGGTGTCGACGCCTGCGAACACCTGGGGAATCAACTCGCTTCCCAACGAGGTCATCCAGCACGGCACCGCTGTGCTCGACACCCTCATGCAGGTCGGCGCGGCGTTCGGCACGGCTACCATCGTAAGCATCACCGCGCTCGCGCCTGGCATCGACGGCTACCGGCTGGGGTTCATCGGATGCGCGGCCCTTCTTGCGGCCGCAGCAGCATTGGTCTTCATCGGCATTAAGGACCGGTAAAGAATATAGCTTGACTAAGGCAATCGAAAGGAGCTGGAAAAAAATGAAGGTAATCACGATAATATTGGGCGGCCTGTTGGTGGTGGGCGGTATCTACTGCGTGTTCAGCCCCGTTGCCACCTATTCGGCGATATCCTGGCTCATCGGCCTGTCCATGGTCGTCGAGGGCGTGGGCGGCATCATCACCTGGAGCGACCGTCGCAAGCTTGGGCTCGCGAACGGGTGGACGCTGGCAGGTGCCATCATTTCCATATTGCTGGGCGTGTTCTTGCTGGGAAGCTTCCTGATGCGCTTCGCAGTCGACATGTTCATAGCCTACCTCATCGCGATTTGGCTTGTCGTGGCCGGCGTCACGCGCATCGTCGCCGCCATCGCCGTGCGCAACAGCGAGGGTGCCGCTGGCGCGAAAGGCTGGATCGGCCAGGTCGTGCTGGGCGTGCTCATCGTGATCCTCGGCATCCTGTGCATCTTCAACCCGCTGTCGATCTGGGCCGGCGTTGGCCTCATGCTGGGTCTGTCCATCGTGCTCGTGGGTATCGGCACGATCATGGTCGGCTTCGAGATGTAAGGCAGCAGTTCATTTTGCAGCCATGAAACCCCGTAGGGGCGATCTCCCGCCTGCGAGCCAGCCATGGCCCGCAGGTGATCATGAGGTCGCCCCTACGATGGTTAACCCGTTTGTCGATGAAATGCCATAATCGCTGAACAGGCGACATCTTTCGGATTATTGCGCCAAGATGAAAACAGCCTTTGAAATCCTGAAGCGCGACGTGCGAGCGCTTGCGAAGAACCCCATCGCCCTCCTGGTGGTGGGGGCTTTGCTTGTATTGCCCGGGCTGTATGCCTGGTACTGCATAGTGGCGAACTGGGATCCGTATGCCAACACGGGTTCCATGCCCGTCGCCATCGTGAACGAAGACGCCGGAGCGAAAAGCGATTTGGCCGGCGAGGTGAATATCGGCAAGCAGGTGACGGACAAGATCGCCGACAACGAAAACATAGATTGGCGAATCTACGACAGCAAGCAAAAGGCGCTCGAAGACACCGAGGCCTGCACCGTTTACGCAACCATCGTCCTTCCGGAAGACCTCAGCAAGAACGTGCTGGGGATCTTCGAGGGATCGGAAAGCGAACCTGCCATCGAATACTATCCGAACGAGAAGTACAACGCGGTGGCGACCAAGGTCACCGACGGAGCGGCACAGGGGCTTGTCAGGCAGATAAACCAGAGCTTCTCGTCTACGGTGAACAGGAAGATTCTCGAAGTGGCGCAGCGCGTAGCCAATGACGTGGGGGAGAAGACGGGCGAGGCTGACAAATCCGCGATCGCGGAGGTAAAAGACATACAGGCCGATCTCGACAAAGTGATTGCCTCCCTCGATGACGCCATGACTTCGATCGACGGATGGAGAACCGCCACCTCCGAAATAGATTCCGCGCTGGTGGCGACGGCCGACCAGCTCCCCAATATACGCGCATTGATTGCCAATGGCAGCGCCCAACTCGACGACCTGCGAGTAAAATCGGGCAATTTCGAAAGCGGACTATCGAAAACCATTCTCGGCTCCACGAACGCGATTTCGAGCATTTCGGGCGAGGCGACTGCAAACATCGCCCGGGCGACGCAGGACCTGAAGACGGTGAGGTCCGATCTCGCCGCTCTCGAAAAGGCAGCCAAAGGAAACGCGGAACTCGAAGCAGCCGTCTATGCGCTCGGCGGCGTCACGAGCGTGATCGAGACGCTGCTCGGAGATGTCGACGAACGCATGTCGCACGTCAACGCCGAAGTGCAGCAAACGACGTACAAGGTGGCAGACGCCACGTCCAAGATTTCCGGAAACGTGATGCCGCGCATCGACTCCGGCACGTACAGTCTGGTGGCGTCGTTATCCAAGTTGTCCGACGTGGTCGCGCAGATCGAGCCGCAGGTGGGCCAGCTTCGCTCCGTGCTCTCGAAGGCGAACGGCGCGCTCGACGAGGCGTCGACGGCGATAACGGATGCGAAGGCCCTTCTCATCACCATAAGCGACGACTTGAAGGGCACGATTGCAGACATCGGCACGATAGGCCAGGCGCTCGACGTCGAGCAGATCTCGAAGTTGATCGAAGTCGAGCCGGAGCGGTTGGGCACGTTTATCTCCACGCCCGTTCAGATGGTCACTGAGAAGGTCTTCCCCGTCTCGAATTACGGCACGGGCGTGGCTCCGTTCTACACGAACCTCGCGCTGTGGATCGGCTGCTTCATTTTGGTCTCGCTCATGAAAGTCGAGGTCAGGGGCTTTCCCAAGGCCACGCCCCGGCAGCGGTATTTCGGCCGCTGGCTGCTGTTCGTCATACTGTCGCTTTTGCAGTCGCAGGTGATCTGCGGGGTGGATATCCTGCTCGGCATCGACTGCGCGAACCCCGCGCTGTTCATGCTGGCTGGCGCCGTCTGCTCGTTCGCATACATGAACCTCATCTACGCGCTCGTGAAGACGTTCCGCAACATCGGAAAGACGCTGTGCATCTTCCTGCTCATCATGCAGGTGCCGGGTTCTTCGGGCATGTATCCCATCGACATGATGCCCGGCTTCTTCCAATTCATACACCCGGCGCTGCCGTTCACGTACGGCATCGACGCGATGCGCGAAGCGCTTTCCGGGCTGTACGGCCTCTCCTATGCAGGCGACCTGGTGGCGCTGCTGCTCATCGTGCCGGGCTCTCTGATCATCGGATTGGGCGTGCGCAGGATCATGGCGAACGTGCTGCTCATGTTCGACGAGGAGATGAACAAGGTCGGCTTCTTCGCGAGCGAAGAGTACGAAGCCGGTTTGGAGAAAGAGGGCGTGCGGTCCATGCTGCGGGCGCTGAAAGCGCATGACGCGTATGCCGACGATATCGAGGAGAGAGCCTGGCGCTTCAACCGCATGTACCCGCGGCTTCGCAGGCTCGGATCCATGGCTGTCTTCGTGGTTCCGCTGGTCACGCTCGTCCTCATGCTGCCGATCAACGTCTTGTTCAACCTGAGTCCCGATGTGAAGCTTGCAGTGTTGATCGTCATGCTCGTCGTCTTTTTCATCGCGCAGTTGGCGCTCATCGTATTGGAATACACCCATCGCAGCATCGAGGAGGAGACCCGCCTCATAGGCGCCGACCTCCTCGACGGCTTCGATTTGGAAGGGCTGATGGGCGAGGGCGCCGCGGGCGGAGCGGACACCTCGCCGAGCCCGGGTTTTGCCGCTGTCGTCGCCCCTACGGCGGCGGCCCGGCGCGCGCAGCTTCCGAAAGGCAATCCAGCG
>JAFUBE010000185.1 GCA_017460365.1 Eggerthellaceae bacterium | reverse complement strand
GTGGGGATGTCGGATGAGCGGTACGAGAGGCGCCGCGCCGAGAAGGTGGCGCTCTACGAGAGGGCGGGGTGCAAGCCCCTCGGCATCGACGCCGACGGCGTGAAGAACCTCGACGACGTGCTTTCCCGGGAACTGCTGAGAGTCGGCAGTTGAGGCCGCGAGGCGCCGTCGATTGCAAATGGGCATTTTGCCCGCATGCAAAGACTACTGCCGCTCCCAAAACTCGATTGCCAACCGCATGTAGTCGAATGGGTTCCCGACCGTAGCTTGCCGTCCGCTCTCGATTAGCTTCTCCGTCATGCCGGAATCGATGAAATACATCGTCGAACAATAATCGAACACGCTGTCGAATTTCGTATCGAGGAATTGACGCAAAATTTTTGGGAGAGGGCAGAGGATGCGGAACGGGGTCGGAGATCCCCGTTTCCGCACCCCCGCCCCCGCCTCGTGGGGCTTTCGGACCCCGCCCGCTTCCGGGGGTGGCCGCTATGACGGAATGGACCACGAGGCAGGATTCCCTCATCCGCGAGCTCGGGCACCTGGGCGCGGAAGCCGTGGCGGCGGCAATTCGGCGGGAATGCGGCGTCGAGCGCTCCGTGCGCGCCGTCGAGGTCAGGGCGAGCAGGATCCACGTGAGCTTGAAGGCCCAGCCCGTCTGCCCGGACTGCGGCGTCGTCGGCGTCAGGCTCAACCGGCAGAGCGGCCTTTGCTCCAAATGCACGGAGCTGATGCACCTGAACGAGGAGATCGCCTTCAACGAGATCCTGCAGGAGGAGCGCGAAGCCGCGACCGACGAGGAGGCCATCGCCGGCATCAGGCGCGAGCGCGACAAGATGCGCCAGCGCAACAGCCGGCTTTGCCGCAAGTACGGCCTCCCCACCAGGCGGGAGCGTTCCCAGGGAGAGGGCGGTTCCTCAACCTGCTAGCGAGGTTGTGACGCGCGGGCATGATGCCAACCTGAGGAGGTGGCTGCCATGCCCGCGAAACTGAAGCTTACATACGACCTCGTTGCGCAAATCGTCGAGCTGAAGCGCGACGGACTGTGCGACGCAGACATCATCGCCGCAATCGGCGTTCACCAGGCGACGTTCTACCGCTGGCTGAAGGAAGGCGAGAGCGCCAAGACCGGGGTGACGCGCGCGTTATACGAAGAACTAAAAAAGGCCGAGGCCCAGTACAAGAGATGTCTGCTCACGACCATCAAGAGCGCGGCCGAGAGCCGAGCGCAGTACTGGACCGCTGCCGCCTGGCTGCTGGAGCGAAAGTACCCGATGGAGTACGGCAAGATGGAGCGCAAGGCGGAGGATTCCGACAACGCTCCGGTGCAGCTGACGCTCGGGCTCGTCATCGAGCCCATGGCCGACGACGATGAAGGGGCTGGTGGGACCGATGACTAACGTTTCCGAATTCGTCATCCCACGCTTTCACCCCGTCTTGGGCGACGTGATGGCACACGGCCACACGCACTACTGGCTGCATGGAGGGCGCGGCAGCACGAAGTCCTCCTTCATTTCCATATGCATCGTGCTCCTCATCATCGCGAACCCGAAGGCGAACGCCGTCGTCGTTCGTCGTTTCGGGAACACACTGCGCGATTCTGTTTACCAGCAGCTCCTGTGGGCGATCGAGGCGTTGGGGCTGGAAGGGGTCTTCCGCACGCGCATCTCGCCGATGGAGATCACGTACACGCCCACCGGGCAGCGCATCGTCTTCCGTGGGGCCGACGACCCGCTGAAGCTCAAGGGCGTGAAGTTCACCAAGGGGTATTGCTCGGTGGTTTGGTTCGAGGAGCTGGACCAGTTCGAGGGCGTTGAAGTTGTTCGTTCAATTCTCAACTCGTTACGACGTGGCGGCGATAGGTTCTGGATCTTCTATTCGTACAACCCGCCGAAGACGATGTGGTCTTGGGTGAACGTGGAGCGGTTGGAGCGCAAGCGCAGGGATGACACCCTTGTTCGCGGTTCTTCCTACCTCGACGTGATCGAGTCGCATCCGGAATGGCTCGGCGAGCCCTTCATCCAGGAGGCCGAGTACCTTCGCGACACGAACGAGCTGGCCTGGAGATGGGAGTACCTGGGCGAGATAACCGGCACGGGCGGCGCCGTGTTCGACAACGTTCACGAGGCTTCGCTTTCCGAATCTCGAATTCGGGGCTTCGAACGCGTGAGGAACGGCGTTGACTGGGGCTGGTTCCCAGACCCGTGGCGGTTCGTGCGGTGCGCATGGGAGCCTTCCGAGCGGCGTCTTCTCATATTCGAAGAGCACAGCGCGAACAAGACGATGCCGATCGACACCGGCAAGATCGTGGTCGATTCGCTCACCTTCCCCGACGAGCCGGGTGGCGAGCCGTACTTTCACAACCAGATCGTGTACGCCGACGACACGCCCGACTCGAAGGTGCAGATGAACACGTGGCGGCGCGAGCTCGGGATACGGGTGCATGCGGCAAGGAAAGCCAGAATGAGGCGTCTTTCCTATGAGTGGCTGGCCGGGCTGAGAGAAATCGTCATCGATTCCGATCGCTGCCCGCTCACCTTCGCCGAATTCGCCTTGAAAGAGTTCGAGCGCGACAAGGAGGGAAACTGGATCGACGAGATCCCGGACGGGAACGACCACAGCATCGACGCGGTAAGGTACGCGATGCTCGACGACATGCTGCGGGGATGAGGCTAACCTTTCGACGCCATGTTCACGAGGCGCTTGCCCATCTCGTAGGCGGCCTGCAGGTCCTTCGGGAACTGCCCTTCGAGCTGCTTTCTCTTCGCCGCCTCGTCGAACATGTTGATGTCGTAGCGGGAGTAGTCCTTCACCTGGTAGGTGTCGTAGCACCACAGGTCCTCGCAGTGGCCGTAGAGGCGCTCGGTCTCGGCGCGGTTGGGCTCCATCAGCTGCGGGTAGCCCACCTCGCCCGCGAGGAATTCGGGGCAGTTCATGGTGTAGATGATGCCGCAGGGTTTCACGCCCTCGAACAGCTTGATTCGCTTGCTCGACCAGTCGCCGGCGACCTCGAGCAGGTAGGTGTCCACGGGGAACAGGAAACGCTCCAGGAAGCTTCTGAACTCGCCCGTGGGGTAGCTGAAGTAGATGGGGCTTCCCATGACGACCACGTCGGCCTCGGCGCATTTCTCCAATATGGGCGTGAGGTCGTCCCTGAGCGCGCAGCGGGCGACGAACTTCGTGTCCTTCATCTTGCACGCCATGCAGCTCTTGCAGCCGGTGAAGGCGAGGTCGTAGAGGTTGAAGGTCTCGGTTTCCGCCCCGGCTTCCTGCGCGCCGCGCGCGGCCTCGGCCAGCAGCTTGGCCGTGTTCATGTTCTTGCGCGGGCTCCCGTTCACCAGCACTGCCCTCATGCGTACTCCCATCTCCCAAGGCCTGGTTGCGATATGGGCATTTTACCAGCGCGGCGGGGTTGTGACGCATGGCAATACTTTCCCCACCTTCACCTTCTGAATCGAAAGGATGGCAAGTATGAGCAGGATTGAGGAGCAGGAATACTGGGTGCCGGAGCATGTGCGCGAGTATTTGCGCTCGCTGGGATTTGTGCTTCCTCTGGAAAGCATGGAGGGGCATATGGATTGGCTACACTTAATGGGACAGATTCATGAGGGACTGAAATACGCGAGAAAGGAAGTCCCGGCATGGCAGACCCCAAGCATCCAAGGAAGTTCAGCGAGGAGTTCAAGCGGCAGATCGTCCAGCTCTACGACAACGGCAAGAGCCCCGCTGAGATCAAGGCGGAATACGACATCGGCAATTCGACGCTGCACCGCTGGGCGCGCGCGATCCACGAGAACGGCTCGACCAGGGCGGCCGACAACCGGACGCCCGAACAGCAGCGCATCCTCGAGCTCGAGAAGGAGAACAAGCAGCTCAAGATGGAGGTCGACGTTTTAAAAACGGCGGCGCTGATATTCGCTCGAAAGTAGCCGCGATAACGGCGAACGCCGGCCGTTACCCGATATCAGCGCAATGCGACCTTCTAGGCGTGCCCAGGTCGACCTACTACAGGCTGCGCGGCGAGCCGGAGCCCGAAGAATCCGAGGATCCGGTCGCCGACGCCGTCGAGGGGGAGTTCCGCAGAAGCGGCGGGCGCTACGGAGCCCGGAGGATAAAGAAGGCGCTGGCCAAGCGCCGGATAACCGCGAGCCGCAGGAGGATCGGCGGCATCATGAAGGCGCGGGGCCTCGCGAGCTGCTACGCCAAGGCCAAGTTCAGGCCGCACCCGGGCAGGCCCAACGAGGCCGAGCTTCCCAACGTGCTGAACCGCGAGTTCGACGGGCACGCGCCGCACACCCACGTCGTCAGCGACCTCACCTACGTGCGCGTGCTGGGGGCCTGGTGCTACATCTGCCTGATCATAGACCTGTACAACCGCGAGATCGTGGGCCACGCCGCTAGCGCGAGGAAGGACGCGAACCTGGTGAAGGCCGCGTTCGCCACGGTGGCGTTCCCCCTTTTCGACATAGACGTCTTTCATAGCGACCGCGGATCGGAGTTCGACAACGCCGCGCTGGACGAGCTCTTCGAGGTGTTCGGCATCACCAGGTCGCTGTCCAAGAAGGGATGCCCCTTCGACAACGCGGTCGACGAGTCGACGAACAAGACGCTGAAGGCCGAGTTCGTCTACCAGGAGCAGTTCGGCAGCCTATACGACCTGCAGGTCAAGCTAAACGACTACGTCTGGTGGTACAACAACGAGAGGATGCGCTCGACTCTTGGCTACATGAGCCCGGTCGAGTTCAGGAAGGCAGGCCTCAGTCTCTGAAAAAAGTGTCCCGAAAAGGGTTGCCAATCCAGTTCTCTCGCCGGTGATGGCCGAGATTGGCGCGCATCTGGATGGCGGCGCGGTCGAGATCCCGAAGGGCGAGTAGGTGTCCGGCCGCGAGGAGGGCTAT
>JAFUBE010000184.1 GCA_017460365.1 Eggerthellaceae bacterium | reverse complement strand
CCAGCTGCAGCTCGCACCGCTCGCCCGCGCAGCTGCCCGGGACACTCACGACGGGACTATCGACCGTGCAGGGCCTCCCCTCTGTGAGCGTGATTCCCTCAATGACCTTTGTCCTTGCCATTACATGCTCCAATCTCGCTCTTGCATGCAGCCAAATTGCATCGACTTGCCATCGGCAATCGTCCGGCCGCCCGCGCATGCGGACGTCCGGTTCCGGACGGCTTCGAAGATATGAGCAGCTTCGGCAGCTGCCTGTCGTTCCCGCTCCGGGCTCGGCGCTAGCGCCCCATCCCTGCTGCGTTCGGCGTGTCTTTCGACATCTCGCTGGCTGGCCACGGCCAGGCTCCGTTCAGCTTCCATGGCCGCGCATCGCCCCGCGCTGTACTCGCGCGCGGACTGCTCGAGCGGCTGGGCTGTATAGCCCAAGAAGTCCTTCTCGGGCCTGATGTAGGCCTTGCTGTTGCGCACCCACGATTCAACCTCGCTTGCGTTCCCATGCTGTACGGACCCCTCGATGCATAGGTTCTGATAGCGGTGGCGTCCTTCGTGCACGACCGTGGGGACGAGGCAAGCCCCTCCATCGACGGAGTTGTCCATAAGCGCCTCGTTAAGCGCTATGACGCCGTCGTAGTGGGCGTAGTATCCCCTGGTGCATCCAGGCATCGTTTCCGAGATGACGGTTGCGGGCGTCCGACCTTGCTCCGCAGCCATCTGGTTCTCGATGGCCTGGAACACGGCGACCTTCTGCTCCGTCGAGAGCCTGGTCATGTTCAGCCCGTAGGTGGCAACCAGCGCCTCCCTGTACGTGTAGCGGCTATTCATGGCAACCGCCTAAAGCCACCCGAGCAGAGCATTAACCCGTTTCGGTTGCGAGAGACATGCGACTGCGTTCGGATACGCGAACCCGTAATCCGCGACGAGCCTTCTGGTGTCGACCCCATCTCGGGTGATATGCCGCTCCTCGCCGGTCAGCATCCAAGCGGCCACCGCCTCGGTCAACTCGTCGTCCTCGATTTCGGCAATCCGGGCGGCGAGTGCTTCCGCCTCGTGCCGCTCGTATCCGGACTGCTCGACCAGCGTGCGCGCCAAGGCGCTCGTCTCGAAGTTCATGGCATCCCCCTTCAGTACGGCTTCACGATCTTGTAGAGCAGGTAAGCGAGCGATGCGAACACGGCAGCCACGGCGATTGCCGTCGGAGCAATGACCATAGCCTGCGCGAAAACCCCTCGGAACGCTCGCGACACCACTCCGCACGCGAGGACCGCAGCAGCGCCGACAACAGGGACGAGCAGCGCCCTCGGTAACCCCGCGTAGCAATTGGCGAGCGCGAAGAAGTACGAGGCAAGGCCGCTTGCCGCTATCGCCACCGCACCAGGCGCGACGCCCCCTATGCCGGTGCAGGCTGTCATGTAGGCGCATGCAGCGTCCCAACCAGCCAGTGCGGCAATCACGGAAAGCACGAGCGCCGCCATCCAGAACGGGGCTTCCGAGCCCTTGCGGCGGATGTCCCTCCCGAACACGTGCCGCTTGAACTTGCCTTTCGTTAACGCGCTCCTGTCGAACATGATGACCTCCTTCAATTCCAACGTTTCCGCGCGTACCAACTAGATCTCGCAGCGCGTCTCCAACGCCTCGATCAACTCCAGGCGGTCAAGATGGGGGCGTTTTAGCTCGGCATGGCCGAATACCTCGTCTGCGAGCTGCTGCTTCCACGCCTGAGTGGACCAGATGTAGTCCTCGTAGGTGCCCGTAGCCAGCAGGTTGATTTCGGCCACCTCATTCTCTTGCCCGAGGCGCCAGCAGCGGGCTGTGGCCTGCGATCTCGCAGCGGGGTTCCACCAAGGCGTCGCGTGAATCACCGTCTTCAAGGGCATGCCCCCGCCTTGGGGGCCCACGATGTTCAATCCGACCCCGCCGACCTTCAGGCTCACGAGGTATGCCGTGGTGTCGTCATCGAGGCTGTTGAAGCGGGCTACGTCCAAATCCCTCTTCCATTGAGGGGTGCTGCCGCTCAGCACCATGCATTTGATTCCCTTGCTCACCAGCTCTTCGCGCAAGCAATCCAAGCCGGCGACCATGTCGGTGAAAACGAGCGCTTTCTCCCCGCGCTTGCGAACGTCCTCCAGCATCCCGACGATTGCCTTGATCTTCGACGAGGGCCCCGTTGCCCTCTGGATTCCGACGAGCGAGCTGTCGAAGCAGCATTGGCGGAGCCGCAGGATCTTCGTGAGCACGTTCATCTCCTCCTCACCTTCAAATTGCTCGTCAGTGATGCTCTTGAGCAGCTGGAGAAGCCCGCCCTTCACGATGGAGTAGACTTCCCGACTCTCGTCGTCGAGGGGAACGCGCTCGACGGTGCTCGTGAGCGCGGGAAGCTCGAGCAGCTCGCTTGTGCGGCGGAGGGTGAAGGGCTTCACGAGGCTCCCGAAGAACTCTGTCGACGTCGAATCCCCCGCCTCGATCTTGCGGCGAAGGTCGCTGAACTGCCTGCGGTTGCCGAGGTAACGCGATTCCCCCCCGGTGATGAACTCGAATATGCTGAAAGCATCCTCGAGCGAATTCTCGATAGGCGTACCGGTCATAGCTATGCGCTGGGCGTGGGGGAAGAGCGATTTGGCGCCGCGAGCCCGCTTGGCGCTCCCGTTCTTGATGTACTGGGCCTCGTCTAGGGCGAACACCTCCGGCTCCCAGCCCGCCATACGGTACGCGCCGGCATCGCGCCAGATGTGGTCGTACGAAGTGACGATGACATCGTAGCTAGCATCTGACGCCGTCGCTATCTGCGCATGGCGGAGCCGCGCAGCGCCGCCGACCCTGAGAACGCTCAGGCCAGGCGCGAACCGACCGTACTCGCGGCGCCAGTTGTCGCAGAGGGTCCCAGGGCAGCAAATCACCGCCTTGGGCCCGGGGTGCGAGGACGGAGCCTCGCAGATTGCCAGCGTGTGCGAGATTACCTCGACGGTCTTGCCAAGGCCCATGCTGTCGGCGAGCAGGAGGCCCAGGCCGGAGTGGTAGGCCTGCTGGAGGCGCTGGAAGCCACCGACCTGCCAGGATTTGAGCTGCCCGACAAGGCCGACCGGCAACGGATAGGCGTCTTCCACGCCCTCCGCCGCCGCGATGAAGGCGTCGAGCGAGGAGCGTTCTACGTTCACCTCGCTGTACATGCTGTCCAGCGCGGCACGGGCACGGAAAGCCGATGCGAGGGGGAGCCTCGCACCCGAGCCGACCGCCTCCGAGGGGCGCACGCCCAAGAGCTCGAGCAGTGCTGCGGCCTCCTTCGAAGCGCCGTCGCGCAGGACGAGGAGGCCATTGGCGTTCGGCTCCGCATAAGTCCCCCAAAGCTCGTACCTGCGCGCGAGCTCAAGAAACTTCGCGAGCTCCTTGCCCTCCATGGCCGCAGAGGCTATCCGCACGACGAGGGACCCGCTCTCGACGCTGAGGCTGACCTCGACGCTCGCGTCATCGACGAGCCCTATGCGCTTGATGGCCTCTGTCAGATGGACCTCGCCGAAACGCGCAAGGTCGGGGACTCCCGAATCAACGGCATTGCGGATGGCGCTCGCATTACCGGCGGTGTATTGGAGGGAGAACCCGAGAGCATCGTCCGCGAAGCCCAGGTTCTCGCAGAGAGCCCGATGCACCTCGACCGCGAGGGGTACGGAATCGAATGCGGCATCGAAGACCTCGTTCCCATATGAACGACCTTCGAAGCTGCAACGAACATCGCAGGAGATCACCAGTTCTTCCAGGTCGGCGTCGAGGTCGAAGGAGTAGACAGGCCCGTCGTCTCCGACCCTGCGATCCCACGCGACGCACAATGCTGCCATTGCGTGACGGCAGAGCTCAGGGGTTTTTGACGCGCCGCAGATGCTGCAGTGGGCACGAAGCCTCGATTGCATGTTGCCCCATACCTCAACCTCAAACACGTCATTGCAGAAAATGGAGCTAGACCTAATGGCCATTTCGCCAACCGTCAAAACGCCCTCGAAGGAAAGGGGCGTTGCAAGGGCAGCAATCAAAGGCCCGAGAGTCTTTGCGTTGCTGGAAGCGTGGTTCAAGAGGTCATCATAGCCATGCACCTGAATAAAATCCGCCATCGACGTCTCCTTACACTAAATCGGTGCGCTCATCGTCGCTATTCCAACCCGACATGGCGATTGCAACACACACGCAAAGGCAAAGGACCCGATGGCTGCTGCAAAGAAAGTGCAAAGCCTTCAGTATCAGCATCCCGAACCATCTCGCAGCCCGATGCCGTCTGGCTGACGTTTCTGTGGTCTTTCGGCCTTTCCTGTGCTCAGCGCTTTGCACCTTGCTTGCATCGACAAAACCACGCCAGCTATGCCCAAAAACCCGACAATGCAAATCAATCGAAGAACTCCGCGCTCTTCGCACCGGCTGGCATCTATCTGATGGGAGGTAAGGAAATGGCGAAATCTTTGAAAAACAGCAAGTTCTTCGCGGGGCGCACCCGCAGCGTCGTTCGCCACTACAAGCAGGCGATCGGAGGTCCCGGAGCTGCGGTGGTGCTTGCCGTGCTTGCTCTGGAGGCGCTCTGCTTCTGCGCAGATCTTCTCGCGTTCGGCCTGTTGTTCGGCCAGGTGATGGGGGATGCGAAGGGCATGGTGGCGGCAGGCTCCATTTCGTTGCTTTTCCCTCTCGTCTCCTACTTTGGCTTCCGCGGGCTATCTTCCCGTTTCGCTGAGGAGGAGAGGAGGGAGCGCTTTACCTACATGCTCCTGGGTGCGATGGGCGTATT
>JAFUBE010000183.1 GCA_017460365.1 Eggerthellaceae bacterium | reverse complement strand
CGGGCGCGTCGGAGAACAGCCCGCCGGGCTGCTCGGGGGGAACGTCGGTCAGGTACACGAGCCTACCGCCGGAAGTCGCCATCTGCTCCATTTAGGCCACCTCCCCGCCGTCGCCGTCGCTCTCGAACAGCTCGCGCCAGTCGCCGTCCCAGCCCACGGCCTCGGCGATGGCGCGCCCCCGCTTGGGGTAGGGAGGTTCCAGTCCGCGCACGATCCGGGACACTGCGGGCTTGTTGATGCCGGTCTTCTTGGCGATCATGGCCTGCACGCCCCTCTCCTCGCAGATCTTTTCGATTCGCAACATTTGTCGTCCTTTCTCCTTGCCGTTACCGCAACGTTGCGGTACTATTCTTCCATCAGAGATGTACTTGTTAAATATGACATTCCGAGGACATTTGAAAGGCGGCGAAGATGGTGGTCGAGGACATGGTCCAGCAGGCGTTCTACAACGGAAGCGCCTCCGGGGACGTCACATTCGATGACGTGCTCATGCTGGTGGAAGAAGACGCGGGCCTGGCCGATATAGCGGACCGGTTCGACGGGGCGGACCTGCTGCCCGACTACCTCTCGCAGAGCGCGAAGTCGCTGATCGCCCTGCACGGCGCGTTCGGCAAGGGCGCCAAGGCGGCCTACCTGCGCTACAGCGAGCTCCTCGAGCGGCGCAACGCCCGCGACTGGCGCGAGCGCGACCTGGAAACGCTGCGCATGCTCGTGCGGGAGGCCTTCTCGCTGTTCGAGCTCCTGCAGAACGAGGAGGAGCACCCCGTGGGCGCCGCCACCCTGGAATCCCATGGCGTGAAGCGGTCACATGCACGCAAGCGCGGGACGGTCGACCTCACCGCCAGCTACCTGCTGCCGGCGTGCGATTACCTGCAGTTCCTCTCGGATGGATGCGACGTCCTGGCCGCCCGCCCGTTCTTCTGCGATTGCCGCGTGGAGCCGCTGGAGGAAGGCGAGGGCCGCGATGCCGTGGTGGGCTGGGCCGCCAACCGGGGCGGGGCGCTCATGTCCTTCACCGTGCGCGACGTGCCCGACAACGCCCGCGGATGGCGCATGTTCATGGACTGCCTGCTGAAGTTCCTGCTCGACGTCCACCTCCACGACGTGCAGGTCGTCACGTACGACGTCGGCAAGCAGGTCTGCGTGGCCAAGCACGCGGTGGCATCCGTCTGGGTGTGCCTGCGCGAAGAGCTCTCCGGCGCACGCGCGGGGGTCTGCCGGGTGTGCGGCAAGCCCTTCATCGCCAGCAACGAGCGCAAGGAGAAGGCCCGCTACTGCCAGCAAGGCGGCACCTGCGCCACGGCGGTCGCGCGCGCCCGCACGGTGCTCGAGGCCGTCGATGCGGGAGCCGGCCTCGACGAGGCGCTCGACAGCATCGGCAAGATCAGCCGACGCAAGCTCACCGACATCGCCACGCGCAACTACTACGTGCTGTCGTTGGAATTCCCCAACGTTGACATGGAGACGCTAGAGCGGAAAGGAGGTGACGCCAGGTAGAGGCAACCGGCAAGGAAGGCAAATCGCCGACTGAAGAAAGGAGTGGAAGAGAATGGCACGCAAGAAGCAGCGAGAGAACTACGGCGACGGGTCCATCACCCCGAAGCTCGACAAGGACGGCAAGCAGCTCATCGACAAGCAGGGCCGGCAGATCTGGCTCGTTTGCTTGTCGTTCGGCTACGAGACGGTCATCGGCAAGAACGGCAAGCCGCGAAAGAAGCAGAACAAGGTCCAGCGCGTGTTTCACGGCACCCTCGCTGAGGCCCGCAAGTTCAAGAAGGAGCTCGCGGCGCAGTACGAGCATGTCGACGTTTCGGCATCCAAGGAGAAGACTTTCGCCGACGTGTGCGACGCATGGGAGGAATCGACGCGCAACTCGGGCAAGGTCACCGAAGGCGCCATGAACGGATACCTCGTCAACCTTGGGCACATGCGAAAGAAGGTGGGCGACAAGCCGCTCACCGGCATCACGAGCCAGCAGGTCGAATCAGCGCTCGCAGAGATTCGCGAGGAACGCGGCGTCGGCGGCACAACCATGCACAAGATCTACGCCATCACCAAGCGCGTCTTCGCCTACGCGGTGAAGAACGACTGGCTGGTCCGCAACCCGTGCGACAAGATAGACGCCCCGCAAATCGACGAGGTAGTCAACCGCCGCTCGCTCACCGCCGAGGAATGCGCCGTGCTCCGCGCCCGCATCGATGCGGCGGAAGAGGAGGCGTTCCGGGAATTCGAGGCGAAAGAGGACCGCGCGTTCCAGTACGGCACCAAGTTCGGGCGGGAAATCGTCCGCGGCCTATCCGGCCTGTCGTGCCTCGTCGCGCTGCGCATCGAACTCGCCACGGGAATGCGCCGCTCGGAGGTGCTCGGTCTCACGTGGTCGGCCATCGATTTCAGCACAGGCCAGATCACCGTGCGCCAAAAGCTCGTCTACGAGAAGAAGCGCGGCTCGAAGGAAACCGGCAAGCTCGTCATCGACAAGCCCAAGACCAAGACGAGCATACGCACTCTGTTCGTCGACGCAGACACGCTCGAGCACCTCGCATACTGGAAGAAGTTCCAGGGCAAGGCCCTCCACCTCGTCATGCCGGACGGCACGGCCGTCACGCAGACTGAGGAGACCCCGGTGTGCGTGGGCGACAAGGGCGACTGGCTGAGCCCGCAGAGCATCCTTCGCTGGTGGGAAGGCTACGAACAGCACGGTTACACCAAGGGCGGCGCCGACGGCACCTACCGCCGCGTCGGCTTCCGCGACCAGATAGGCTTCCCCGGACTTTGCATGCACGAGCTGCGGCATACGCAAGCCACACAGCTTCTGGGCCAGCGCGTGGACCTCAAGACCGTGCAGGCGCGCCTGGGTCATGCCAAGGCATCCTACACGCTCGACCTCTACGCGCACGCAATTCCGGCAAACGATCGCGACGCCGCGAACATCATGGGAGAGCTCACTTCGGCCCCCGCGAAATCCACCGCCGACGTCGTGAAATTCGAAAAATCCGCTTAGCGGTGCAGAAATCCACCAACAAATCCACCAAAGGGAAGGACACATGCTTTATAATTCATCGACAGGTCATATTACCAGGGGTTTCACGGAACTGGTGACAGGGTTCGAATGCGGAGCCGTTAGCTTCCCAAGCCATCACTTCGCGGGTTCGAGTCCCGTCACCCGCTCCATAGAAAATCACACGGCCTCCACCCTCGGAGGTCGTAAATTTTGGTGGACATGTTTGGTGGACATTGGCAAGAGCCACGGGGTACCATGCTGAACCACCAAGAAACAAAAATCGCAGGTCAAGAGCAATGTGGCAAGGTCTAGATGCATCCCAAAAAAGATTGGGAAGCCATTGCCTTACCACTTGGCGACACCCGCGTAGCGCAAAAGTCTAGCACAGTTGCGGCAAGAAGTGCCGCCTTCAAGAAGCCATTTTCGCGAGTGTACACGTGGAATCCAGAGACGGTCGAACGCTCGTCCGCAAACATGATCCATACTGACAACCGAAAAGGATTCACCATGACCACAGACAAGCAATGGCAGGAAATGCTCGAGGAGCACGAGCTCGCTTACTTCCGCGCAGATTTGGCGCTCAGTTCGCCCCAGTCATACAGCATCGAGGAGAAGGCCGCGATCTGCGACCAGATGGCGGCGAGCACCGCTGAGGTCGACGCGGCCATGAAGGCGGATTTCGAAGCCCTGCCCGAGTTCGCCCAGAAACGCCTCATGGAAATGCTCTGCGCGTCCGGCGTGGAGAGCTGCGAGTTCTGGGAGGGCATCCTCCTCGGCAAGGCCCAGCCGCTCGGGGAGCCGCCGGTATTCGCATAGGCGCGTAAGGGCATAGCGTCAAACCCGTCGAGGCCGTCAGCTAGCACCTGGCGGCCTCTCTCGTGCTTGCTTCAACCTGCGGCTCCCCCAAGGCGTTTCCCACCACAACCCATCAGCGCTACGGGCTATGTGGGGCCCTTCGCGCCATGGAAAGCGTGGAAAACGCCCAGCGAGCGTCAACAACCCGAACAGGCTCCTACGCCTTGCAGACGGTCAGCTGGATCATGTCGATCTGGTCGGCCATGTTGCCGGCGTAGTCGTCCTGGTCGTCGTACTCCCATTTGCCCCAATGCGGGTTTGCGCCCATCCAGTGCACGCGGTATTTCGCGAGGTAGTATCCGGTCTTGGGAGGCTCGGGGGTCTTGTAGTAGACCGTCAGGGCGACCAGCTTGCCGCCCTTCCTGCGCTTCTTGGACCAGCCGCCGCCCAGGCTCGCCTCGTGGCAGCGCGAGAGGCCTCCGTGTCCTTCACCAAGAAACGGTCGTCGTAGACGCCCCCGAAGAGCTTGCCGGAGGCGTAGAGCAGATATTCGCCCATCATCTTGCGCGTGGAGATTTCCGACGCGTCTGCCAGCAGGTCGAGGACGTATTCCAGATACTCGGGGCTCGGCGCCATGCGATTATCCCTCCTGGCGATTCCGCGCGACCGTCGGCCGCGTCCTGCGCTCGTGATAGGTGGCCCGCCAATCCGCGCAGACCGCCTTGGCCTCCTCGGCCCGAAGCCCCGGAAACTCCCGCACCAGATACGTCGCCGCCAGCACGGTGTTGACCGTCCCGCCGTCCCGCAGCTCGTCCAGGAACGCGAAGTACTCGCTATCGGGTTTCAAGCTACGCACGTCTTACTTACTGCCTTCTACTGCCTAGCTACTGCCTAATACTGCCTATTTACTGAACAGTGTAGTACTGCGAGGGGTCGTTCGCGCTGTTGCCATGCCAGACGAGCAGCCCCCGCGCTGCCATGTCCTTCAGCGTGTTCGAAGCAGTCTGGCGCCCCACGTCCGCCGCATCGGTTAGCGCCTTGGTGGTCACGCGTCCCTGCTCTCTTGCCAGCTCGTAGGCGATGCGCTCTCTCTCGTTCAGCCCCTCGGGCAAGCCGCCGGTCATTCCGCTTCGCCCCGCGGGGCTGTCGTCTAACGGCAGAAACACCGTTGAAGTCTCTGGATCGACCGTCTCGGCGAGCGTCGGCGTGCTGTACCCGCACGAGTCCCACTGCTCAACCATGTTGGGCACGCCGCTACCGGCCCTCTCCCCGACGTCGATCATCGTGAACATCTTCAGCATCGTCTTGTTACGGGCGTCGGACGTCCCGCCCCGGAACGCCTGCTCTATCCCCACGCGGAAGCCGCCGGGGTTCGTAAGCTCGATTCCCACTTCAGACCACCTGCAAACTACGACACGGCTCGCAGCGTAATCGGCATTCGTGAGCATGTTGGCGAGGGCTTCCCTCAACGCCTCGTGCGCCGGGGTGTCCTCCACGCGGTAGATCCCGTCCAGCTTGAAAGGCACCTTGAGCGCCTTCTTGAGCTTGCCGTATGCGCGCTCATAGAAGTCGAACACGTTGCCCGACCAATCGGGATCTTGCGAGGTAAACCTGTCCTCCCAGCGCCTGTTGCTGCCGTCCTGCTCGCGGTCGCGCTCGAACTCCTTCAGGCTGAACTCGGCGAACGTGAGCGGGCAGCGCAGCGAGAATACGAGCTTCTCAAGCTCCATTCGCGGGTTCGAGTCCCGTCACCCGCTCCATGTGTATTACGCCGTTCTGACGAACGGCGTTTTTCGCACCATGCATCCTGACGCTGCGGCTGCGCGAGCGTGGTGCGGTCCGGGCCGTATTCCACCTCGTAGCTCGGCCCCGTATATCCTGCCCACTCCCAGCCGTTGAAGATCTTGTCCATGCCGCCGCCGGCTAGGCGCCGGTCCGTCGCAACTCGTGCCATTCCTCGAACACCCATCCGCGGTCGCGCATCTCGGCCGCCACGTCGCGCCCCACGTAGCGCAGGTGCCAGGGCTCGGCGGGAACCCCCGTCACATCTTCCTTGCCGGCGGGGTAGCGGATGACGAGGCCGAAGTCCCAGCAGTGCTCGGCCACCCACGCGCGGTGCCGGGCGTTTTCGTCCGAAAGGAACGGCCCCTTCCAGGTCCCCACGTCCAGGGCGAGGCCGGTCTGGTGCTCGCTCTGGCCCGGTTTGGCAACGAGCCCGGATTCCGGGTCTGCGGCGAAGAGTGGCTCCTGGCGCTTGTAGCCGCGGTAGGCGCTCCTCACCTCGAAGTCGTCGAATCCCGCCGCCACGGCCGCGGCGGACAGGGCGTTCACGGCCTCGAACGCCGGGCGCGAGAGGAACTCGCGGCGCATGGGCAGAAGGAAGTGGCGCGGCTGCTGTTCCCAGAGGTCCACCAGGTCGTCCGGCTCCCAGTCGGGCGGAAGGGGGTGCGACGCGTTCACAAGCAAGGTGGGATCCGTCACTCAGGCCTCCTCAAGGACCGCGAAGACGGCCCGCATGTCGTGAGGCCCCGGGGTGTGGGCGCACGTGCAGCAGGTGAGCACGCGCGTTGTCTCGCTTGGATGCACGCCGGTCTCGAGCCAGTTATGGGAGAGGGCCCGCTCCAGCCATGCGGCGAAGTCCTCGTCGCCATCGAAGCGCGTGCGCGTGGGCCAAGGGTCGTCGGAGCCGTATCGGGCCGCCGCGAACCACCTGCCCCGCAAGCGGCCGCCGTCTGCTGCCATGAGGTCGATTGCGGGATGCGCGTCGAGGTAGTCCTGGTCGCAGAGGGCGCGCACTGCGCGGAACATGGACCAGTCGTTCATGGTGTGGGCCGCGAGCACCGTGTTGTGCCCGCCCATGCGCCGACCGCAGCCGAAGGCGAGCGCCACCTGGCCGTGCAGCGGTTCCTCGCCGCTGAAGTTGTGGCCCAGGTAGTGGCTCCCGTCGAAGTGGGCGGCCACCACCGGGTAGTCGATGGGGCTGCCTTCCATGCGCACCCTGCCCACGACGTCGGGGTTCACCTCGGCGAGCACGCCGAACTCCATGGCGTTGCTCCTTCCTCGTGTGGGACCGCGCCTTTCGCAGCCCCTTCCGATTATACGTGGTCTGTCCCGTCGCCGCCCTGCTCCTTGTCCTCGCCTATCCTGGCATGCAGCGCCAGCACGTAGGCCTCCGGGTCGTCCTTGAACGCCACGCACTGCCTCCCGTCGAACAGGCGCCTGTGGGGGCATCCGCCCACGCAGTGGGGCAGCCACACGCACTCGCGGCACTCGTCGTCGGGGACGGGGCATGCCGTGTTCAGGTACATGGTGAGGTTGTCTGCGTTGGATGCCGTGGCCAGCGGGTCGGCCGGGTCCCAGTCGTGCGCCGTGCCGAAGCTGATGGCGGGCTTGTCGACGGCCTCCCAGCACTTCTGCAGGTTGCCGCGCTCGTCTATCCCGACTCCCCAGATGGTATGCGCGCCGCAGTAGTGGCCGCGCCCCACTGCGAAGCGCCCCGCCTCCTGGCGGATGCCCACCTCGCTGGAATCGGAACCGCAGAGCAGCCCTACCTGCTCTCCTCGCTCGTCGGCGGTATCGCTGCCCGACACGGGCGCGGGGTAGTAATGCAGCTCGTTGCCGGACTCCTGGGCCAGGTGGTTGACGAACGCTTCGAGCTCGTCCATCTCGTGCTTGTTTCCCTCGTGCACGTTATGGCGGACGTTCACCTTGAAGGGCAGCTTGCACTCGCGCAGGTTAGCCGTGATGCGCTCGAACGTGCCCTT
>JAFUBE010000182.1 GCA_017460365.1 Eggerthellaceae bacterium | reverse complement strand
GGGGTAATTTCGCGGACATGCGCGTCACTTGAAGCGCATTTCCTAGAAATTACCCCACTTTGGGTCTGGCAGTAAGTGGGGTAGTTCCGGTCTCGCGGTAGGTGGGGCGCTCGCCGCAGATGCACCCGGTCGGGTCCGAGGCGAAGCGGCTCGCTGAGGATCTACAATACGCCGCGGAACAGGTGGCCGGTCGTGGTGTTCGGCCGCTTTCCCACGCTGCGGTGTTCGCGTTTCGCCAGGTCGACTGCGCGGACAACGCGCGCGACCGCCGATTCGGCGGTTTTTTTGTCCATCAACGTCGTGTCCACCATGAATGCGGTTACGCCCATGTCGATCAAGTCATGTATGTTCGGCACGATGTCGAGCTCGAGCCCGTTGTACAGATGGCTTCGCCCGAGCATGTCGGTCACCACCGGAAACTCGAACCCTTTACGGTCGACGAGCCTATGGGCCACGCTGCGACGCGCACACGTTTCGCACGTTTCGACGCATTCACCCTGGCTCATGAGCAGGCAGTGTTCGCAAATCATGAGCTCTTGCGCTCCGCTTACGCACAAGCCCAGTTCAACAGGCGAGTTTTCCGCGAGTTCCGCGATCTGCCCCAGCGTTAGTTCGGGTGAAAGCCACACGCGCTGCACGCCGAGTTCGGCCGCATAGCGCAAGGCGGCCGCGTTCACGAGCGGCACATGCGGCCCCGCCTCGACGAGCGCGCCTGCGTCGAGCAGTCGCATCACCGCACCCAAGTTGTCCGCGAATGCAGGCTTGCCTTCGCGTGCGTAATCCCACGGGTCGAACGATTGCCTGCCTTCGCGCGTCTCAGGCAGCGGGTCGTGGTCGATGGTCGGGAACGCCATCACGCACTGTTTGGGGTATCCCGCCTGTTCAACCTGGTCTTGACGCACGCCGGCAAGCTGCGCCTGGCCGCGTTTGAAGTTAAGCAGCGGAACGTGCAGAGCGTCAGCGCCTGCGCGCCGCGCAGCGCGGGCGCACCCGGGGTTCGTGGCCCAAGCCGCTACCAGGCAAGTCGGCGTGCTGCGCTTGCTGTCGCGCAGCCGCCGACCCACGTCTGCAAAAGCGGGTCGATGCATCTCGTCTTCGCTTTCCGCCGTTCGCGTGCGCCACGGTATAAGCAGTTCCTCTGCCAGCGCTTCAAGTGCGTCGGCGCGCAGATGATGCAGTTTCGAGAACCCCATCCCGGCACCCTCGCTCATCTGCACGTCGAGTGCACCAAGTGCAAACGGGGTCTGTCCGAGTCGGTCAACATGGGCGCGCACGTCTTCCTCGGTAAGCGCTTTAGTGCGCGCCGGTTCCACTTCATCGCCCCATGCCTCGCCGATGGTTCCATCCGATGCGGTGAACTGCACATGGGCGCGCGTGCCCATGTGCAGTTCAACTAATCCGTTAACCGTCACGCGAGGTGCGAAAGGGTCTTCGGCAAACAAGGTGAAAGCCGTGGCCGCATTGCGCACGCGGAACACCCGGTCGCCCTTGCCAACGCGTTGCTCAACCGGGATGCGTGCGACTTCGCCGGCAGCCCGCGACTGACCTGCGGGAATCGTGGCGGCAAAATGCCCTCTATTCGTCCAGAACTCCACCACGTCGCCTTCGTGCAGTTCGATTTCAGATGCGACCTCGGCGACGCCATCTCCCTCTCGGCTTACGCGTCCGGCAAACACTCCCCGGTTGTTGGGGCGTCCGTAACTCATGATGTCGTTGCCGCGCTTGCCCTCCAGATATGCGGTCGTGAACCCGCGCGAAAAAGCTTCAGCCAGCCGCCGGCTCCATTCGTGTCGCGCGTCGCCGCCTGCCGCCAACGCGTCGAGCGCCTCACGGTACACCGACACCACCTCGTGCACGTAGTCAGCCGACTTCATTCGCCCTTCGATTTTCAATGACGCTATGCCCGTATCTGCAAGCTGCGCGAGCAAGTCGATCGAACACAAATCGCGTGGCGATAGCAGATGCTCGCCCTCGCTAGGAAGCGCTCCCTGCCGGTCTGAGCGGCGCAGCTCGTAGGGCAGCCTGCATGCCTGAGCGCACAGCCCCCTGTTCGCCGAGCGCCCTCCAATCATCGACGACATCAGGCACTGCCCCGAATAGCAGATGCAAAGCGCTCCGTGCGCGAAGCATTCGATCTCCATGTCGAAATTGCCTGCCAGCTCGGCTAGCTCGGCGATTTCGGCCAAGCGAAGCTCACGCGCGAGCGTTACGCGTCGCGCCCCTAGTCGGGCTGCCGCTTCGATACCTGCCGCGTTATGCACGTTCATTTGCGTGGAAACATGCAGCTCGGCTTGGGGAAGTTCCCGGTGAAGCGCATCGGCGAGACCCACGTCCTGCACGATGAACGCGTCAGCACCCGCGAGCCATGCACGTCTCGCGAAGTCGACCGCTCGCGCCAGCTCGCTCGGCAAAATCTCCACGTTTAACGTCACGTATACCGCCACGCCGCGCAGGTGTGCGTAATCGCATGCAATCCTGAAATCCGCCGTGGAAAAATTACCTGCGTTGCGGCGCGCGTTGAATTCCTCTAGCCCCAGGTAAACCGCATCGGCACCGGCGCAAACGGCCGCGTGCAAGCATTCCATGTTGCCAGCTGGCGCAAGCAGCTCCGGGATGCGCGTTGAAGTCGACATGTCTCTCTCCTCGTTGCCCCAGTTCCCCAGGGCCTCCACATGTGCCCAATCCATTGAAGTATAATAAACAGGCTTGCACCTTAATCGAAACCAACGAAAGCGCTCAACATGAAAGCACGACGCAAATTCCGCGAATCGAAAAGCCATGCGGTGGTCTGGGTCGCCCTCGTGGTGGTCATCGCGCTCGGCTTCATGGGCTTCAGGGGCGCCACGAGCGTCTTTGCGGTCTACAACGATTGGATCGCCGACTTGCCCGAACTCAACAGCGAAGCGTTCAATTTCGCAGAAGACTCGTACATGTACGCGTCCGACGGCACCACGCTGCTCGCCAAGTTCCAGCTCGAAAAGCGCGATCCGGTCGATCTCAAGGACATCAGCCCGTACGTGAAGTCAGGTACCGTCGACGTCGAGGACGTGCGCTTCTACGAGCACAACGGCGTCGACATTCCCGGTATCATCCGCGCGGTCGTACGCAACCTCGGCGGCGGCGCGCTCGAGGGCGCATCCACGATAACCCAGCAGCTCGTGCGCAACACCGCGCTGTCCGAAGAGGCGACCGATATCACCTTCGAGCGCAAGGCGCGCGAGGCCGAGCTCGCCATCGACATGGAAAAGGCATATTCCAAAGAGGAAATCCTCAACATGTACCTGAACACCATCAACTACGGCGACGGCTGTTATGGCATCGAGGCGGCTGCGCAGAACTACTTCCAAGTGAAAGCGGCCGACCTCACGCTCGTGCAGGCGGCCACGCTCGTCGGCATTCCGCAGTCGCCTGTGGCGTTCAACCCCAAGGAAAACCCCGAGGCTTGCCTGCAGCGCCGAAATCTGGTTCTCGGGCGCATGCTTACCGCAGGCGACATCACCCAGCAGCAGTACGACGAGGCCGTAGCCGCCCCGCTTGCGCTCAACCCCGCACCTGACGAGCCGCTCCAGGGCATTTACGCCTATCCGTACTTCACGAGCTTCGTGCGCGACCAGCTCATGCAGTCTGACAACATCTACGGCTGTTCGTATGCCGACCTGTTTGAAGGCGGCCTGAAGATCTACACCACGCTTGACGTGAACATGCAGAATATTGCCGAGCAAGCTTGCGTCGACCAGTACGGCAGCATGGACGAAGGCATGGACGCCGCTCTCGTCGCCATGGATCCGAAAAACGGACATGTTAACGCGCTTGTCGGCGGCAACAACTTCTACAGCGACCAATGGAACATCGCCACGCAGGGAGGGCGTCCCACTGGCTCAACCTTCAAGGCGTTCACGCTCGCGGCAGCCATCGAGTCGGGCATCAGCCCGCAGACCTACATCGACTGCTCGAATCCCGTCACGCTTCAAAACGGCCAGACCGTCAACAACTTCGGCAATGCGAACTACGGTACCCGCACGATCGACGACGCCACCGCCATCTCTTCGAACACCGGTTACTACCGCCTGACCGAGCGCATCGGCGTGAACAAGCTCATCGAGATGGCGCATCGCCTTGGCATCGATTCCGACCTTTCGCCGTACCCGATCATCACGCTTGGCACCGAGAACGTCACGCCGCTCGAAATGGCCGAAGCGTACAGCTCGTTCGCGTCGGGCGGCATCCACCACGATTACGTGATCATCACGCGCATCGAAGACAAAGACGGCAAGATTCTCTACGAATCGCCCGATGAGGGCGATCGCGTGCTCTCCGAAGAGGTCGCTGCTGCGGTGACCAAGGTGCTGCGCGGCGTCTTCGAGAAATCCTACGCTACCGCATACGGTTCTGGTCCGTCAAACGGCCAGCAGGTTGCCGGCAAGACGGGCACCGGCGTCGATTTCCGCGACCACTGGCTCGTCGGTTACAGCCCCACGCTCACGTGCGCCGCGTGGATCGGCAACCGCGACTACTCGTCCACCAGCGAATACCTCACGGCGAACAGCCTCTGGCACAACTTCATGTCCATGGCGCTCGAAGGCACAGCGGTCGAGCCGTTCCCCACGGCGAAGAACCCCGCCTATACCAACAGCCAATCAGAATGGGGGTCCTCGTCGACTACGATTTCCGATTCTGCCAACCGCACCAATACCGCTGCCGATGCGCAGGTGGCCAGCGATGTGGCAAGCTATCAAGCAGGCACTCTCACCGAAGCCGACGTGCTCGCCCTCTACCCCGCTTACGACGTAGATGTCAGCTATCAATACTCCAGCGTTTACGAATCCGGGGTGGTCATATCCGAATCGTTCGACTCGACCACTGGCGTGATATCAATCGTCGTGTCCCAAGGGCCGGCGACCTAAATCATTAGTATAATTACGACTCATCCGACAACGAGGAACCAGAAAGCGAGAACCATGCTGCCTGCTGAAGAACAACTGCATATTATCGCCTCAGGCGTCGACCGTATCGTGCCCGAGTCCGCGCTTCTCGAGAAGCTCAAGCGCGGTAAGCCGCTGAACGTGAAGCTCGGCGTCGACCCCACCGCTCCCGATATCCACATCGGGCATGCGGTTCCGCTGCGCAAGCTGCGCCAATTCCAAGACCTGGGCCACCAGGTCACGCTCATCATCGGCGACGGCACGGCGCTCATCGGCGACCCGTCGGGGCGCAACTCAACGCGACCGCAGCTCACCGCCGACCAGGTGAAGCACAATGCGCAGACGTACGTCGACCAGGCGTTCAAGGTGCTCGATGCGTCCAAGACCACGCTCGTGTACAACTCCGAATGGCTGCTCGATCTCAAGCTCGAGGACCTGCTCGGGCTGCTCGGCAAGTTCACGGTGGCTCGCATCCTCGAGCGCGACGATTTCCACAACCGCTATATGTCGAACCAGCCGATCGCTGTGCACGAGTTCTTGTACCCGATCATGCAGGCGTACGACTCGGTCGTCATCAAAGCCGATGTCGAGCTTGGTGGATCCGACCAGCTGTTTAACCTGCTCGCCGGCCGCGAGCTCATGGAGAAGATGGGGCTTGAGCCTCAGGTCTGCCTCACGCTGCCCCTGCTCGAAGGCACCGACGGCGTGCAGAAGATGTCGAAGAGCTATGGCAATTACATCGGCGTGACCGACGAGCCTGCCGACATGTTCGGCAAAGTGATGTCCATTCCCGACGAGCTCATGGTGAAGTACTACCGGCTTGCTTCCACGGTGCCGGTCGATGAGATCGACGCCATCGAGCGTGGCCTGGCTGCCGACGAGCTGCATCCCAACAAGGTAAAACGTCAGCTCGCGCAAAACATCGTGGCAGCCTACTATGACGAAGCCGCCGCCCGCGCTGCCGAAGAGCAGTTCGATCTCGTGTTCAAACAGCACGAGATTCCCGATGACATCCCCGAGTTCGCTGCAGACCTCACGCCCAACGACGAGGGCAAGGTCTATCTCGCCAAGCTCATCGCCGATGCGGGCATGGCCAACAGCGTCGGCGAGGCGCGCCGTCTCATCGACGGCGGCGGCGTGAAGATCAATGGCGAGCCCGTAGCTCCCAAGTCCTACAACGTCGATCCGTCGCTCCTCGTGGCC
>JAFUBE010000181.1 GCA_017460365.1 Eggerthellaceae bacterium | reverse complement strand
TGCTGAGTAACTTCCTACTGTTCGTGTTAGCCTTATTGCGATACCAAACGGTGCGCGTGCGGGCGAATTCCGATAACTTGGAATAGATGATGTCACGGCGTTTCTGAAGGTCTTCTTCGGCTAAATACTCAGCAAGTTTCAAATCAAAGTCATAAGACGCTTCGGTCATAATATGCCCTTCTAATCGTATTCTCCGTACAAGCTAACCATAACCCAAACCAGGGGCTTGAATGTTCAAATCAGCAAGAGCTGCTCGCCTCATAATGGCGATGGCGGCACTGTTGGCAATTGCCATGACGTGCTGCTTCCGCACGACACGCGATACAAAGTTTCGAAAACCACAAGTCCGCAGGACAGCGGAATAGACCGTGCTGCGCTGCTCTGGCGACTCCAGCCCTGCTGGTATAATCGCGCCGTAGAGAACCTCGCGGAAGGGGCAGCACATGGGCATTTACCTGAACCCCGGCAACTGGATGTTCCAGGACACGCTGAACGGGCAGTTCTACATCGACAAGACGGGAATCGCCTCATTCGTCAACGCCACGATGAACACACCGCGCAAGTTCAGCTGCGTGTCGCGCCCGCGCCGTTTCGGCAAGTCGGTCGACGCGGACATGCTGGTGGCCTACTATTCGAAAGGCGCCGACTCGCGCGCGCAGTTCGAGGGGCTCGCCGTCTCGCACGATCCTACCTTCGAAGCGCACCTGAACGCCCACAACGTGATAAAACTCAACATCGTGCAGATGCTGCCGTTCTCCGACGGTCTGGCTGGCGTGGGGAAGGCGATAGCTGCTGAGGTTATTCCCGAGTTGCGGGCAACATGGTCCGATATTGTACCCGACGATGAAACATCCTTGCCGAAAGCTCTCACGCTCGTCTATGCCGCCACAGGATCCCGCTTCGTGTTCGTCGTGGACGAGTGGGACTGCGTCATGCGCGAAGCCGCCGACGACGAGCCCGCTCAGAAAGCCTACCTCGACTTCCTGCGCGACCTGTTCAAGGACCGCCCCTACGTGGACGCGGTGTACATGACGGGCATCTTGCCCATAAAGAAGTACGGCCGCCATTCGGCGCTCAACCTGTTCACGGAATACTCGATCGTCGACCCTAAGACGCTCGACCGTCTGTTCGGCTTCAACGCGTGCGACGTCGAGCGCCTCTGCGGCGAGTTCGGCATGGACTACGCCGAGATGGCGCGCTGGTACGACGGCTACCTGCTCGGACCCGAGCGCATCCACGTGTACAACCCGCGCTCGGTGGCGGGCGCCATCGGCGAGCGCCAGTACTCGAGCTTCTGGACGCAGACCGAGACCTTCGAGGCGCTGCAGCGCTATATCGACATCGACTTCGACGGCGTGCAGCACGACCTCGTGGCCATGCTCGACGGCGCGCGGGTGCCCGCCAACGTGGGTCTGTTCGAGAACGACATGGTCACCTTCAAGTCGAAAGACGACGTGTACGCGCTGCTCGTGCACCTGGGCTACCTGGGGTACGATCAGGTGGAGCGCGCGGTCTTCATCCCCAACGAGGAGATTCGCCGCGAGTTCGCAAACGCCGTGCAGGCGGGCGCGCGGCCGCAGCTCGCGCGCCTGGTGGCTGAGTCGCGCGAGCTGGCCCGGCTCACGCTCGCGCAGGACGAGGAATACGTGGCCGATGCGGTGGGACGCGCCCACGACAGCGCGGCGGGGCTGCGGTACTACAACGACGAGCAGGCCCTGCGCGCGGCGGTGAAGCTCGCCTACATCTGGTCCATAGACGACTACCTGCGCGTCGATGAGCTGCCCGGAGGCCGCGGCTTCGCCGACGTCGCCTTCATACCCAAGCCCGGCTCGGCACTGCCTCCCATGATTGTCGAGTTGAAGTGGAACAAGCCCGTAGAAGCAGCCCTCGGGCAGATTCGCGCGCGAAACTACCCCGCCGTGCTGCAGGGCCTCGACGGCGAATGCCTGCTCGTCGGCATCACCTACGACGAGAAGACGTGCGAGCACTCCTGCACGATAGAGCGCGTGAGCCTGTAGGCTCTGAAAACAGCTCGCAGCTGGCTCACGGCCGCGTGTTGTCGCCAATCTGAATCTGGATCACTAAACGCTCAAACAAGGAAGGCGAGCGATCGCCCGAACATCTGCGCCTTCATCATTGTTCCAATCTTCGGGCCAGTGCCGTAATTTCGCATAAACCCAATTGCATTGCAAGATGACAAGGAGGCCCCAACTTCAGCCCCTGCTCTTTAGCATGAGATGCAGAAAGGACTTGTCACAATATCGTTGCCGTCATTCGGATCGCGAAGAAACGAAACTGACGAGGTACTTGTTAGCAGAAGTTGTAGCGTACCACGCCCCCCTCGTGGAACTCCTGCACACGCGTGTCCTTGTAGTTCACGTCATGTCGCAGGATGACCTGGTCGATGTCGCCGTCCGCCCATTCGAGGATCTTGGGGAAGGTCATCATGCTCAGGTAGATCGAGCCCGCCGCGCCGTCCTGCACCATGTAGACTCTCGTGCGCCGGGCTTTAGCGAGCCTGGCGCGCTTCTACGGAGCCCGCCGTTTTCGGGCCCTCGCTCTTCGCCTGCGCCCGTCCGATGGCGACGACGATCGCGCAGGTTATCGCCATAAGGAGAATCGCGCCGCCGAACATGGCCAGGTAGCTGCCGGTGACGCTGACGACGGTGCCCCACACGAAAGCGCCCGTCGCGTTGCTGATCGAGGCGATCATCGACACGCGCGAGTAGATGCGGGCGTATTCCGCATCCCCGAAGCTCGCGCGGGTGAACAGCGGCATCATGACGTTGGTGATGCCGTAGTACACGCCGAACAGCAGCGCGTAAACGTAGAAGACGGGAACCGACCCCGATATGGCGACGAACAGCGCCGAGCCCGCGATGCCGCAGCCGAGGGCCACGAGCGTGCTCGTCTGCGGACGCTTCTCGCCCACGGCGCCCAGCACGAGCTTCGACGCCGTCTGCCCGGCCATGGCCACCGAAGAAGCCGTCGCGCCCAAAAGCGGCATCGCCATGCCGATTTCCAAGGTGGATGCGTAACTTGGAATCATGAAGTAGACCGGCATGGCGATGTTCAGGGTGAAGCACATCGCCAGGATGAGGTAGAAGACCGGCATCTTGAACGCGCGTGCCGCAGGCACGCCCGTCGCAGCCTTCTCATCCGTGGCTTGCGCGGCATCCGCCGGATCCCAGCCTACGGGGTCGAGCCCCTTGTCGGCCGGCCGGCTCGCGACCATGAACAGCGTCGCCAGGGCGGTGAGCGCAGACATGGCGGCGAAGACCAGGTAGGTCGCCGACCACCCGATGGCCCCGATGAGGATTCCGCCCACGGTCGACCACACCATGCCGCCCACGCCGGTGAACGCCATGCAGATGCCCAGCATCACGCCGGCGCGCTTGGCGAACCAGCGGTTGATGAGCGTCGACGGCGCCAGGAACAGCAGCATGCCGAGTCCGATGCCCATGGCGGCGGCCGCCGCGTAGAACTGCCAGAGCGAGCTCGTGAACGACAGCCACACGAACGCG
>JAFUBE010000180.1 GCA_017460365.1 Eggerthellaceae bacterium | reverse complement strand
CCGGGCACTGGTCTCGCGTGCCGATGCGGCCGATCCGCTTGCCGATCGCCTTTCTCTTGCAAGCAGTGCTGCAGTATGTGTGTTTCGGGGCTTTTGCAAGGAATCTTCCTCCGCACACGGGGCATGTGCGCTCGACCTCGCCGCGCGTGTATTTCGATTCACAGACGTAGGTGGTCATCGCCCATCGCCCCCGTCGGCGACGATCCCGACCGCGAAATCGGGCCAATAGACGTGTTCGGCGTGCTTCTTGTTCCACGACTCGCAGAAGTCGACGATCTCGCGGGCGGCCTTGTCATCGATTCGGTAACTCTCGTACGCGACATCGCTTTCCTCGAGAAGGCCGATGATCTCGTAGGCGTCGAGCTCGATCGGTAGGCGTTCGCACCCGTAGACGCCCATTTTCGGAAAAGCGTCCGGGTAGGTGTACTTCGAATCGTCGAAGTCATCCGGGCATCCCTGTTCGCACCAGTCGTTCTCGGCGATCTTCTCAATCAATTCCTGCTCGTCGTAGAAATACTCGTCGCCGTAGTAGAGCATTTCGCCTTCGTATTCGGAAAGCGCGACCTTGGCGGCGGCATCCCACAGGCGTTGCTCCCTGCATTCGCTCATGCCGTTCCGCAGGTTCTCCATTTGTTAGCCCTCCTTCTTCCCGAGCTCTTCGATAACGCCGTCTTCGAGCATCAGCTTGGCGATGAGCCGCTTGCGCGTGAGCCTGCGCCCGCGTTCTGCCTGGCCCACGTGATGGGAGTCGGCGTACTTCCAGAGCTGCTTGTTAGTCATCTGCTGCAGGCGCGACCGCGCCCTGTCCGGGTTGATTTCCACCTCGGTCTCCTTCCTTCTCGCCCATAGCCGCTTTCCAGCAGCAATCGCACCATCCGATGGAGCAGCAGTCGTACGACTCGCACTCGCCGTTCGTCGCGGCCCGGCGCTCGTCGCAGGCCGCTCGCATCTTCTCCGCCCGACCCATCCGCTACTCACCCGCCTCGATCACTTCCATGCCGACGGCGAGCGCGATGTCGCGTTCAAGCAGGGCTCCCGGCGATTGCTCCCATCCGGAGAGCAGCACGATCGTGTCGCACAGCAAGAGCCTGTTGATGTCCGACTTCATGCACTGCTCCCGCGAGATTTCGCCGGCTTGCGCCAGGGGAACGAGGTCGGCCGGGTTCACCACGAACCGGGCGCCCGCATCCCAGCATTTCGCGGCCATGGCGTCGAACGCCTGCTTGTTGTATCCCGGCACTCCGGTCATCGGCCCTGACACGTACACGGCTCTGCCGCAGACTTCCAATGCGCTCACGCCCGGTCACCAGCCTACGTAGTAGTCGGTGACTCCCGGTGCGCATCCGGTGTCGAGCACGACGCATTCACCCTTGCTCCCCTCGAACACGGCGCCCGGCTCCATGTCCGACGCCGCGACGACGTAGCGGCCCTGGCCGTCCCGGTAGAAGCCCTCATCGTCGAGCGACCATTCGGGCGTGTCCTTGTGGTAGAGAACGTTGGAGCTGTAGTAGGTCTCGATCCTGCCGTCGTGGTAGTTCGCGCCGCCCTCTTTGGTGAGGCCTTCCGATGGCGCGTAGGTCGCGGGCTCCGCGCGTTCCGGTTCCTGGGCCACGGCCGCCTGAGCTGCATCGGTCTCGGCTTTCCGCGCTGCATCCTGCGCCGCTTCGCGGTTGATGCGCGCGAGCTCGATCCGCGCGGCAGCCCTCGCGGCGCGGTCGTGCAGCTCGCCGCTCTCCATCTTGTCGCTCACGTCGGCGAACACGGGCCTTACTTCGACGGCGTTCGCCCCCCTCGCCGATCCGGCGAGGCACACGACCGCCACGACGAGCGCTAATCCGAGGGCGCCGACAATCAATCCTTGAATACTGCGCATCGCGATCACTATTCCTCGTCCTCGCCGGCCATGAACGCTTCGAACGCTTCTTTCGCGGCCGTTGTTCCCTCGCTGAACTCGAAGCCGTCCGCCTCGGCACAGACGAAGAAATCCGCCATGTCGACGACGCTGCGCGTTTCCCAGTCCTCGATACGCTTCAGGACCTTCAGCGCTTTCGATTCGGAGAACGCGACAAAGGGAAAGGCCTCGTCGAACCCGACCGCGAGGTCGATTTTCGACATGGGCTCGCCCTCGGCGAGCTCCGGGTACCTCTCCGCGAGCTTGTCGAACCCGATTTTCTCGCGGAAGCCGTCTTCGACGAGCGCCATCACGTTCGGGATGGGCTTCGCGTTCTTCGTCGCCACGCTTGCAACGAACCATTCGCGCACGTCGCAGAAGGCGGCCTCGAACGCCCCGGCGAGCTCGCCCGCGCGCTTCTCGAGCTCGATTTCCTCGGCGCTCTTCTCGGGCTCGCCCTCGACGGGCTTGTACCCGTACACGGTCGTGCCGTCCTTCGACACGCCGAAAATCGCCCCAGGGCAGCTTTGGAGCGACTTCTCGAGATCGTCGGCGCTTCTCGCCGTGAGCTTGTAGGAATACGAGTAGCCTTTCGTCCTCGTGGCCACGGCGTCTTCGAGAAGCTCGATGCCGAGCTCTTCGGCCTTCTCCCGCAACTCTCGCGCCATGGCCTCTCTCTCCCTTTTCGCCCTGATCTTCGCCGCCTCGTGGGCGTAGTCGCCCTCGCTGCATTTCAGGAGCTTGCGCATCGCAGCGTCGTCGTCGATGAACTCGTATGCCGCCAGCATGTGGTCGATCGACATCTGTTCGGCGGACTGGCCGGCGCGCTCCATGACGCTCTTGATCTTCGCCGCCGTGCCGCGCTTCAGCCCCGCCGCCTTCTCAACCTTCACGGGGTCGACGCCGAGCGTCATCACGCGCTGCACGCCCCGCGATTCCTCGGCGTCGTTGAGCTGGCGCTTGTTGTTCGTCGCGAGCGCTATGATCGCGGCGTCGGCCTCGTCGTAGCTCTCGTAGACCTCTGCGGTAAACGACTCGGTTCCGGCGTGCTTCATGGCGCGGAAGCGCCGCTCGCCGTCGTAGATGCGGAAGATGTTGCCGTCGCGCACGAGCTGCGGCGGCTGGAACGGCTCGCCGGGCCTCGACTTGTTGAGCTGGAAGCTCTCGGCGAGCTCTTCGGTGCCGCTGAAGTCGGTGCGCGGGTTGTTCTCGTCTGGGTAGACGTCCTCGGTTCTAACAACGATCAGTTCCATGGTCTGCCTTTCTTGTCTCGCACGCGCCGCCTCCGGCGATGCGTGCTTCGGTTGTGTTCAAATTCGCCCTGTCTCTACCCGGTATTGGGTAAGGGATATATTTCTTATCTTTCTTATCTAATTAAGGGGTGTTCCTTATTGGGTTCCTTCAAGGCGTCCTTGAAGGTTCTCCCTTGCTCTCGGCGCCGCCCTTTTTCGCCTTGTCCCGCTTGGCGTTGTTCCCGGCGCGCGAGCGATCCTTGTAGAACTGCCGGAGCTCGGCCTGCTCGACGGCGTTGGCCGTCGTGACGATGTTCTTCAAGCTCCAGAAATCGCGGTTGATGACTCCGTGCATCGCCATCCTGTCGAAGATGAAATACAGCTCGTCGCCCTGCTCTCGCATCACGTCTTCGGCAAGAAGCCGATCGCCCGTGTCGCGTATGTCCAGGCGGCCTTCCTTCGTCTGGCCCAAGAGCAAGTACAGCCTGACCACCTGGGCGAACGCCACGTCTTCCGCTATGCGCCTCTGCTTCCTTCCTTTCTTGCCCTGGCGCATCGCTTCCTCGAAGGCGCGGTAGTCGCTGTTCTTGTCGACGTCCAGGAACAGCTTTATCCAGTTCGCCATCTACGCATCACCCCCTTTCGCCTTCCGCTGCTCGTACCTCCACTTCGCGCCATCTGCGATCAGGCCCGCCTGATCGCCGGCGATGAACTTTCCCGTGTACCCGGCCTGCCCGAGCGCCTTGCCAAGGGCGCAGGCCTCGTCGGTCGTCATTTCCTGGGTGACCTCGATGACCCATTTCTTCGGCCTCTCTTCGCTCACCGGAAGCCACCCGCCTTCCGCGCCCTCTCCACGATCGCGCCGTAATCGGCCGCCGTTGCCGCGTCTTCGCCCGGCATCACGTGGCTGTACCCGAACGTGGTTTCGATTTTCGAGTGGCCCAGGCGCCGCTGGACTTCCTTCGGGTTAACGCGATTCGATAGGAGTTGGGTGGCGTGCGTGTGCCGGAGTACGTGGAACGACTCGCCATCCGCCAGCTCGACGCCCACCGACGCGCAGAAGCCCTTGAAGGCCGCGCTCATTTCGCTCGGCGCGATGAAGCCGCCCGATGCCGTGCAGCACACGGGCGTGCCGTCGCTGTCGCGCTGCTCGTCGGTCAGGTAGGTCGCCTGCCATTCGTAGTGCTTGCGCAGCATGTCCCATGTGGAGTCGTCTAGGGCGACCGTGCGCCTGCCCGACTTCGTCTTCGGCTCCTTGCGGTGCAAGCCGCCCTTCTCGCTCATGGAATGGTCAAGGCGCGCCGCCCTCTCGATCTCGCGGATGCTGCCGCGCGTGAGAGCGCATATCTCGCCGACGCGCGCTCCCGTGTGGATGTCGAGGTACGCGCCGAAAAGCATGTTCCGCCGGTTGATGCCGGCTGCGTCCTCCGGTGTCTCGGCAAGCGCCGATTCGAGCCCCTCGAGAACCTTCACGAACTCGCGGTCGGTGAGCGCCCGCTTGTCGGAGTGGACCCGCGCCGGCAGCTCGACCGATGGCATCGGGTTCGATATGGCCGGGTTCTCGCGCGCGATGAACGCGTACGCCGCGCGCAAGACAGTGTTCAGCTTGTGCACGGTGTTCGGGCTGATCCCCGCGCCCTTGCACCCTCCGCCGGTCAGCAGGTGGGCGTAGAGGCGCTCGATGTCGATCGCGCTAACCTCGTCGGCGTCCTTCGCGAAGTTCGGCTCGATGTAGCGTAGGACGAGCCCCCGGTAGTCGCGCGCCGTTTCCGGTGTGTAGGTGCCGTCGGCTTCGGCGTGGTCGATGAAATATACTGCGAGGTCGGCGAGGTTCATGGTCACGCCCATCTTGTACGACGCGTACTCGCGCGCGAACAACTCTTCGCCCTGCCTGAGCGCGTCGGCGGCGTCGGCCGCGTGAACGCGCCGCCGGGGCCTGATGCCGTCCTTGTGCCTGACCGCGCTCTTGGCTCTCGGGAGCGACACCTCCCACGTGTCGCCGCTTCTGTGCTTGGCTGTCACGGGAGGGACGTACCTCATCGCGCGCCACCGGTTCGCATGATGTCGGTCACCTTGTTCGGCGCGGTCGTAATGTTGTTGATGTCGGCCCACGCCTGCAGCGCGACGTTAAGGGGATGCTCTTCGAGGTCGACCGTTCCACGGGCTATCGCGTCGAAGCACGCCGCGAAGCCTAGAACGAAGTCGTAGTGGCCCTGCACGGCGCCGTCGAGGCACCTATCCACGAGCGAGCCGCAGAAGGCCTTCGCGCGCTTAGGCTGCACAGGCGTCCCGTCGCCCATCATGAATATGTGCATCTTCGGGATCTGGTTCGCCTTGGCCGGCTCCGCGATCTTGCTTTCCTGCATCTTGCTCGTCCTTCCATTCGAGAATCCAGCATTCCAGGCTGGTGAACAGCCCGTATTCGTCGACTG
>JAFUBE010000179.1 GCA_017460365.1 Eggerthellaceae bacterium | reverse complement strand
CTTTCTGTTCCGCGAGTCTCACCGCGAAAATGACACTTCGTGTCTGACGGGAAGCGTCACGCGTTATCATGCAATTCGGAAATATGCGCGAAACCAGAGGGGAAGGTGCTCGATGGCGGCGAGTTTTGGGCAGCAGGCCACGACGAGGCGGACGCTGCATTACTATTGGAAGGCGACGCGCGGTCACATGGGGTTGTTCGTCGTGCTCATGTGCGCGACCGTGTTGTTCGTGGCGCTCACGTCGTATGGCAATCCGTACGTCATGAGCCTGATCGTCGACCGCGTGGCGGCAGAGCCGGTCGCTGCAGACCAGGTGTTCGAGGTCTTCGGGCCCTACATCGCAGCGCTCGTCGCGGTGAATCTCGTCGGCCAAGTCGCGAGCAAGGTGCAGGACTACACGCTCTGGAAGCTCGAAATCGCCGTGAACTACGACCTTGCGACGCAAGCGTTCGACGCGCTCTGCAATCAGTCCATGAGCTTCCACACGAACCGCTTCGGCGGCACGCTCGTCAGCCAGACCACCAAGTACATGAACGCATACAACCAGCTCATCGAGGTGGTGACCTGGCCGATCCTTCCCATAACGGTAGCCATCGTGTCGATCGGCATCCTACTCGGGCCGGTGGTGCCGCTGTTCACGGCGATCCTCATGGCGATGCTCGCCGTGTACGCGTTCGTGAGCTACCGCATGTACAAGCGCATCTTGAACCTCAACGAAGAAGCGGCCGGCGCGCAGAACCAGCTTTCGGGCGAGCTCTCCGACAGCGTGGCGAACATCCTATCGGTGAAAACGTACGGCCGGGAAGATTACGAACGCGGCCTGTTCGACGAGGCGAACCGCAATGTGGTCGCTCGCGATAGCCGCCGCATGATGGCGAGCCTCGCACGCGGCATTGTGACCGCCGTCATCGCCCTTGCCATCATGAGCATGGTCACCGTGTTCATCGCGGGCGGCAACGCGTGGTTCGGCATCACGCCGGGCGTGCTCGTGATGATGTTCACCTACACCTTCAATGTTACTAACCAGTTCAATTTCATAAACGCGGCATTGCAGCGGCTCAACCGTGCGTTCGGCGATGCAAGCGGCATGACCGAGATACTCGACGAACCGCGCTTGGTCGACGACGTGCCCGGAGCGCCTGACCTCGTGGTGCGTGATGGCGCGATCGACTTTTCGGGAATCGGGTTCTGGTACACCGACGGCGATGCTAAAACGCGCGTGTTCGACAACTTCGACCTGCACATACCCGCCGGCCAGCGCGTTGGCCTCGTGGGCATGAGCGGTGCCGGCAAGACGACGCTCACGAAGCTGCTGTTGCGCTTGAGCGACATCCAGGAGGGCTGCATCCTGGTGGACGGCCAGGACATCGCGGCATGTACCCAGCAAAGCCTGCGCCGCCAGGTGGCCTATGTGCCCCAGGAGGCGCTCCTGTTCCACCGTTCGATTTCCGAAAACATCGCATACGGCAAACCCGACGCGACGCTCGAGCAGATTCGCGAAGCGGCGCGCCTGGCGAATGCGCTCGAGTTCATCGAGAAGCTGCCCGAGGGGTTCGACACCGTGACGGGGGAGCGGGGCGTGAAGCTTTCCGGCGGGCAGCGCCAGCGCATCGCAATCGCCCGCGCCCTTCTGGCAGATTGCCCCATCCTGGTGCTCGACGAGGCCACGAGCGCGCTTGACAGCGAAAGCGAACGGCTCGTGCAAGAAGCCCTCGAACGCCTCATGGCCGGGCGCACCTGCATCGTCGTGGCGCACCGCCTTTCCACCGTGGCGAGCCTCGACCGCATCGTCGTACTCGCCGATGGCAAGGTGGCAGAAGACGGCCCTCATGCCGAGCTGGTCGATGCCGACGGTGCGTACGCCATGCTGTGGAATCGCCAAACCGGAGCCTACCTGGAGTAAACAGGCTGCGCTGCTATAATCGTTCTGCTCACGAGACCGGCTTGCTCCGGCATGGGGAGGGATTGAAATGATTTACGAAAACGTGCTCCAGGCCATGGGGCATACGCCGCTTATACGCCTGAACCGACTGGTGAAGCCGGGAATGGCCGACGTGCTGGTGAAGTACGAAGGCGTGAACATCGGCGGGTCGATCAAGACGCGCACGGCAGCCAAGATGATCGAGGAAGCCGAAGCGCGCGGCGATATCGGCCCGGGCAGCATCATCGTGGAGCCCACGAGCGGAAACCAGGGCATAGGCCTCGCGCTCGTATGCGCGGTGAAAGGCTACAAAGCCTCCATCATCATGCCCGATTCTGTGTCGGTCGAACGGCGCAAGCTCGTCGAGCATTACGGCGCGCAGGTGATCCTCGTTCACGACGAGGGCGACATCGGGCGCGCTATCGACGAGTGCATTCAGATCGCGCAGAAGATGGCGGAAGAAGACGAGCGCGTGTACGTGCCGCAGCAGTTCGAGAACATCGACAACCTGCGCGCCCATCGCAACCACACCGCCCTCGAAATTGCCGAAGACGCGGGTTGCCATATCCACGGGTTCGTGAGCGGCATCGGAACGGGCGGCACGATATCGGGGATAGGGCAGACGCTCAAAAGGCTGTATCCCGACATCGAGATCTGGGCGGTCGAGCCCGAGAACGCAGCTATCCTTTCGGGTGGCGGCATCGGCAGCCACCTGAAGATGGGCATCGGAGACGGGCTCATCCCCGCGATCCTCGACCAGACGATCGACCCCGACATCTGCGTGGTCAGCGACGATGCAGCGCTCGACACCGCGCGCGCCCTCGCGCGCGAAGAGGGCCTGATGGGCGGCGGTTCGTCTGGACCGCAAGTGGCGGCCGCGCTGCGCCTGGCCGAACAGCTCGGGGATGGCAAAGTGGTCGTGACCGTGCTTCCCGACACCGGCGAGCGCTATTTCTCAACGCCGTTGTTCGAGCGTTATTAACGCCCGCGAAAAGCAAGACCGACCGCCCAAGCATGCTTGAACGGTCGGTCAAAGCGTCGTTGATACGCGCGCTATTGCTAGTCGTCGTTCTCCGACTTGGACGTGATGATAGCGCCGGTTTTCGCATCGATGTCGTAGTCGGACTCGAGGCCGATGGCCTTGAAGTCGACGACGTAGTGGACAACTGCGTCATCGAGGTCGAGTTCGGATTTCAGCTCGGTCACGCTGCGGGCAGTGAGCCCTGCAAGCGGCAGCGCGATGTCCTTGGCGGCTT
>JAFUBE010000020.1 GCA_017460365.1 Eggerthellaceae bacterium | reverse complement strand
TATTGTTGTCAACCCGTAGGGCAAGCTCTTGAGCTTGCCGCCGCGCCGCCAGGCGCGGATTCCAACATAGCGCCGAAGGCGCGTCACATTTTTCCGACAGGACGCAGAGACCGTACATGTCTCAAAGCATGCTGACCAAATCGGTGAGAACGGGAATGCGCTCGTATGGGCAATCCCGATACCGGCCGCGCCGATCGATGATGATGGGCCGTATCCCCGCCCCTGTCGCACCATCCCCGTCTGCTTCAGGCAAATCTCCCACGTGGACGGCATCACCTGGCTTTACGCTCATGCGCTCGAGTGCGATTTCGAAAATTGCACTGCCCGGCTTGCGGCACCCCACGGAAGCTGATGAAACAACTTCGTCGAAATACGGCAGGTAGCCCATGTTCCTCAGGAGATCCTCGAGCGTCGCATCCCAATTCGAAATCACACCGAGCTTGAAACCCCGTCGTTTGAGGCCTTTCAAGCACGCCTGAGCATCTGGGAATAGCGACCAGTTTTCCGGGCGCAGGTATTCGTCGTACACGGCCTGAGGAAGCCCTGGATCGCTCAGCTCGCAATAACCAGCCATCATACCGTACATGTCGAGCCAAATCTGCACGGCACGGTCGTGATCGCACCAAAAATCGCCGTCGCGCATGTATTCAGACTCGTAATACTCGTCAACCTGCTGCATGCACGGCTCGACATCGCGCACCGTAATGCCATGGCCCCTGCGACGGGCGACGCGCGCGAACACGTCTGGCACAGGAGGGTCGGCGTATATGAGCGTGCCCCCGATGTCGAAGAATACCGCCTGCGCCATACTGCCCTCCAATCCGCAAACGAAAAGGCCGCTCTAGGCGGCCTCGTGTTTCTGGTGTCGGAGGCGGGACTTGAACCCGCATGCCCGTTGGTGTGGGCACTAGCACCTCAAGCTAGCGCGTCTGCCAATTCCGCCACTCCGACGATTGCTGTTGCGCGTGCAACGCTCGTTATTTTACCCGAACATAGCGCGCTTGTGAAGACCTTTTTTACCCGCTGATGGTTCCCTGCGGATACACGAACATGAGCGCCACTATCGTGATCAGAAATACGACTGCCAGCACGATCGTGATGCGGTCGAGGTTCTTTTCCACAATGCTCGTGCCGCCCTGCGTCGAGTAGAACGAACTCTGAATCATGTCGGAAACGCCCGTCCCCTTGCCTGAATGAAGCAAGATGAAGATGATCAGACCAACGCCCGACACGGCCAGAAGAATTAGCAATATGATAAGCAGAGGATTCACAGTTCACACTCCACATTCGAAACTACAACGTTCACAAGACGCAAATTATACCGATACTTTATGTGGAGCGCGAGTCGTTACCTCTCGCTCCACATAAACCGAACAGTTATCTACAGGCAGACATTCACGAGCTGGATGAACGAGTCGGCTTTGAGTGCCGCACCGCCGATCAAGCCGCCGTCGATGTCTGCTTCGGCAACGAGCAGGTCGACGTTGCCCGGATTCATCGAGCCGCCGTACAGGACGCGCATCTCGTCGGCAACCGCTGCACCGAATAGCTCTGCGAGCGTCTCGCGAATGGCTTTGCAGACTTCCTGCGCCTGTTCGGGCGTCGCAGTGCGACCCGTGCCGATCGCCCAGATGGGCTCGTACGCCACGACCGCATTGGCCGCCAGGTTCGCGTCAATTCCCGCAAATGCAGCTTTCACCTGGGCGCACACGAACTCGAGCGTCGTGCCTCCGTCGCGCACGGCCAAAGACTCCCCCACGCACACGATAGGATTGATCTTCGCAGCGATGAGCGCCTTAACCTTCTTGTTTACGTCCTCGTTCGTTTCACCGAACAGGCCGCGACGCTCGGAGTGGCCGACGATGCACCACTCGCAGCCGATCTCGGTGAGCATGGGCACCGATATTTCGCCCGTGTAAGCGCCGGCGTCTTCCCAGTAGACGTTCTGCGCGCCGATGCCTACCGGCACGCGATCGAACTCGAACACGGTTTTGACCGGCTTCAGGTCGACGTACGGCGGGCACACGACCACATCGACGTTGTCCTTCCAGCGATCATCGTAATTGTTGGAGATGTCTTGCGCGAGCACAACCGCCTCGCCGATGGTCTTGTTCATCTTCCAGGTGCCCGCCATGAGCGGTTTACGTGTCATGTTTCGCATCCTTTCTGTCTGCCTACGCCAGCGCCGCGACGCCGGGCAGCTCTTTGCCTTCCACGAGCTCCATCGACGCGCCGCCACCCGTCGAGATAAACGTCATACGGTTCGCAAGGTCGAACTTGTTCACGGCAGCCACGCTATCGCCACCGCCTATGATGGTGTCAGCCTCTGCGTTGTCGGCGACGGCAAGCGCCACATCACGCGTGCCAGCGGCGAACGCATCCATCTCGAACACGCCCATCGGGCCGTTCCAGAACACGGTCTTGGCCTCAGCGATGGCCTCGGCGTACAGCTTCACGGTTTCCGGCCCCACGTCGAGACCCATCATGTCATCGGGAATCGAGCCGACTGCGACCGTCTTGGTGGCGGCGTCTTCGGCGAACTTATCGGCACACACGACGTCCACCGGAAGGAGCAGCTTCACGCCCTTGGCCTCGGCCTTCGTGAGCATTTCGCCCGCGCGCTCCACCCAGTCGTCCTCCTTGAGGGAAGTGCCGACCGAATATCCTTGGGAGAGCAGGAACGTGAAGCACATTCCGCCGCCGATGATGAGCGTGTCGCACTTGTCCAGCAACGCGTCGATGACCTGAATCTTGTCGGAGACCTTCGAGCCGCCGAGAATCGCACAGAACGGGCGTTTCGGGTCGTCGAGCATGCCGGACAGTGTGGAAACCTCTTTCTCCATGAGGTAACCAGCATAGGCTGGCAAAAGGGCCGCGACTCCAGCGGTCGACGCATGCGCGCGATGGGCGGTGCCGAACGCGTCGTTCACGTACACCTCGCCGAGTTTGGCGAGCTCTTCGCAGAACGCGGGGTCGTTATTCTTTTCCCGCTTGTCGAAACGCAGGTTCTCCACGATGAGGACTTCGCCGTCTCTCAGCGCAGCTGCCTTGGCAAGCGCATCGGCGCCCGCGATGTCTGACGCGAACGACACGGGCTTGCCAAGAAGGTCGGCCAGACGCAGCGCAGCCGGGCGCAGCGAGAACTCTTCCTCGAAGCCTTCGCCCGAAGGACGACCGCGATGGCTCATGAGCACGACGCGAGCCCCGTCCCCCACGAGCTTCTCGATCGTGGGCAGCGCAGCGCGGATGCGCGTGTCGTCGGTGACGACGCCGTCTTTCACGGGCACGTTGAAATCCACGCGCACGAGAACGCGCTTGCCCGCAGCGTCGAGCTGGTCGATGGTCTTGATATCAGCCATATTCCCTCCTATCGAAAAATGGAACAGAGACCAGGCCCCTGTTCCATTTCGCTATTCGTCACTGCACGTGCAGGTTTACAGCATGATCTTCACGAGGTCTTTCACGCGGTTGGAGTAACCCCACTCGTTGTCGTACCAAGAAATGCACTTCACGAAGTTGCCCTCGCCGCCGAGCACCATGGTCAGCTTGCTGTCGAAGATCGAGGAGTGCGGGTTGCCGATGATGTCGATCGACACGATCGGGTCCTCGGTGTACTCGAGGATGCCCTTGAGCGGACCTTCGGCGGCAGCCTTCATGGCGGCGTTGATCTCGTCGGCCGTGACGTTCTTCTCGAGCTCGACCGTGAGGTCGACCATCGATCCGTCAGGCGTGGGAACGCGCGTCGCGAAGCCGTCGAGCTTGCCGGCGAGCTGCGGAAGGACGAGCGACACCGCACGGGCGGCACCGGTGGTCGTGGGGATCATCGACTGCGAAGCAGCGCGGGCGCGGCGCAGGTCCTTGTGCGGAAGGTCGAGGATGCGCTGGTCGTTGGTGAACGCGTGGATGGTGTTCATGTAGCCGCGCTTGATGCCGAAGTTGTCGAGCAGAACCTTCGCGAACGGCGCAAGGCAGTTCGTGGTGCACGACGCGTTGGAGATGATGTTGTCGGTCTCCTTGTTGTAGTCGGCGTCGTTCACGCCCATGACGATGGTGTTGTCGACGTTCTTGCCGGGAGCGGAAATGATGACCTTCTTGGCGCCGGCATCGAGATGCGCCTTGGCCTTGGTGCCGTCGGTGAAGAAACCGGTGGACTCGACGACGATGTCGACTCCGAGGTCGCCCCAGGGCAGGTTGCCCGGCTCGCGGTCGGACAGGACCTTGATGGTCTTGCCGTCGGCGATGATGCTGTCCTCGGTCGCGACGACCTCGTCGAACGCGCGACCGTGAACCGAGGCGTACTTCAGCAGATGAGCCATCGTGGGGATGTCGCCGAGGTCGTTGATCGCAACTACTTCAATCTCCGGATCGGCGGCCATCGCACGATAAGCGAGGCGGCCGATGCGACCAAAACCGTTAATGCCTACCTTCGTTGTCATACCCTTATCCCCTTTCGTTGAGATATTCGTTCAGATAACAACCTGAATATTGTAGCGCAATTGAGCATGCTTAACCCATCAAGATGAGTACATCCCGTTTGCTGTCCAATGCCCGGCGTGACACTTCGTGTCTGACGGGAAGTGTCACGCCCTAGTCGAGTTCGCGCGCCATCTGTTCGATGCGGCGAATGCGATGGTATACGGCCGAGTTGGAAAGCGGCGGGTTGGCGCGGTCGCCGAGCTCTTTAAGCGTGGCGTCAGGGTAGTTCACGCGCAATCGGATGATCTCGCGCAATGCGGGCGGAAGCCTCTCGGCGCCGTACGCCTCGAGAACCGCTCGCATGGCGTAGATCTGGTCGACCGAGGCAGCGGCGGCTTTCTTCTGGTTGGCCATCTCGGCGTTCGTCTGGCGGTTCACGTCGTTGCGCACGCTTTTCACCACGCGAGCATTCTCCATCACGAGCGCGCTTTGATGCGCGCCCACGAACGCGAGGAACTCCAAAATGGCCTCCCCGCTCTTCAGATACACGATGTACGACGAGCGCCGTTGCATCGAACGTGCGTTTATCCCCTTTTCGCGCATGATGGAAACCAGGTCGTCAGCCATCTCACGAGATTCGACTGAAATCTCGAAATGGAAATCGCCCCGCGGATCCGACACGAACCCGCTCCCGAGGAACGCCCCGCGCAAGTACGCCGCCGCGCAACACTGCTTGGATATGAGCCCTTCGGCTACGCCGAGCTGCAAAGCGCCCTCGTTCAGAACGCCCATGTCGTGAAGCGCTTCCGAAAGCCCATCTTGAACGGGGACGTCGATCAGGTAGTTCGGCGTTTTGTGGAGCACGCTTCGCCTGGTCGTGAGCTCGGTGCGCAAACGATAGGTCTCGTGCAGCAATCGCCAGGCGAGACGCGCCACCGAAGGCGCGTCGGTGGCGACCTCGAGCCTATAACGCCCCTGGCCGCTTATGAACAGCGTGCCCTCTACCCTGATGAGCGCCGCGAGCAGCGCGCGTTCGCAGTGGGAACAAACGGCTAGAACGCGCGTGAGTTCCTCTTTCACGTCCGAATTGAACGACATGGAATCCTCTTACAGCCTGATGGTCGGCGTTCGGCCGTTGCTGCGCGATCTGAGGATGTCGGCGAATGCGTGACGGAGCATCGCCGGATCATGCCATGTTCGGTGCTCCGCCTCCGCGAAGTCGGCAACGACGACCTGAGTGCCGGCAGATTCGATGGCACGGACTTCCTCTTCGCTGATGACGAGGCTATGGTCGCGCTCGCCGCAGCCGACGCTACGCGGGCCAGCCGGCGCGAGCATGTAATCGATCATCCCCCGCATGCCGTGAGCGCATAATGCCTCGTAGTGCTCGCTCACGTGCAACCCGCGCGTCTCCCCTTGCACGTCGGCAAGCGAGCAGACGAACACGACCGTGCCCTGCGATGCCCTGATGGCATCCACGATACCCGGGACGATGAGGTTCGGGATAATCGAAGTGAACAGCGATCCGGGACCAAGCACTACGAGGTCGGCTTCCCGAATGACCTGGCAAGCAGGTTCGTATGCAACGATTGGTTCATCCGATTCGAGCGCCACGCGGCTGAGCGCAGTGCGGGAATGGCTCGCCACCGCTTGGCCGAGCAGCGTTCGCCCATCGCGCGTTTTGGCGACGAGCGAAACGCGTCCGAGCGTCGACGGATACACATGACCCCGAGCCCCCAGCAAGTTCTCGCATATGGCAATTGCCTCGGGAAACGACCCGCTCGTCACCTCGAGCGCCGAGAGCATGAGATTTCCGAGCGTATGGTTCTCGGCGAACCCGAACCGCACCTTGAACGCCTTGGTGAACGGATCGTCCGCATCGGCTGCCATGGCAGTGATGCACTTGCGAATGTCACCGGGCGCCGTGACGCCAGCCTGATCGCGCAAGATGCCGGTAGAAC
>JAFUBE010000178.1 GCA_017460365.1 Eggerthellaceae bacterium | reverse complement strand
TTGATGCTGCTTATCTGTGAACTTGATGGTGCAATCGCCCAGGTTCTTGCTATCCTGGGTAGTAACCTGCACGCTTGCAGCTTGCAGACTGCCGTTATCCGCCGTGACGGCAAGCGCGGCAACAGGACACATTCCCACCGCTAACGCCAATGTCAGCAAAAACACAGCAATCGCCTTTCTCATGGGTGCCTCCTTAATACGTTGCATGCAGCTACGCCACCGACTATATCGAAAATCGAATCGGAATAGGTGGTCTGGCAGACAGCATTTGGCAACAAGCGTCGCAATGATACTCGCATCGCGTCTTCATTACGTCTTTGACGCGATAGCGGCGAAGTAGATTCTTGAAGCTTGCGACAGCTCAGCCACCTGAAGATGCGGCGGCGTCGAAGACGCGGTCGGCGTTCGCGAATATGAGGGCGAGCTCGCCTACCGTGATGTCGTAGGGCTGCTTGGCGCCTGTGAGAATACCCGTTTCATCTGCGAAAATCATAGCAACTCGGGCACCGGGATACTCGCCGTTGTCATCGGGGAGTTTTGACCACTGGTCCTCGGCCACGAGGGACGGGTCATGGACCTTCACAGCGGCGTAGACGCACGTCTCCCTGCGAACGGTCTGACCATCGTCCCAGCCCCAAGGCATGAAGAACTTGTCGCTCTCTCCGGGCAAGCCCTCGTCCTGCGCGCCGTACACGTAATCGCGATCGAGCCCATAGCACTCGATGAGCGTCTGCCGCAGAAGGCCGACCGTGGCCGTGTCGTCGGCGGCGTCGAACAGGTGCGTGCCGTGTTTGTCCCGCATGAAGGCCACCGCGTCGGCCACGCGCTCCTCGTCGTTGAGCACGGCTGGGATCGCGTCGCTGTTGAAAGGCGACCACGTTGCGGCCTTGTAGATTTGGAAGCCCGCGAACGCCAGGAGCCCCACGGCCACGGCGATCGCCGCGATAATCCCCGCGATGCGCAACCCCTGGCTGGTCGGGTTCGCCGCCAGCAGCGCCTTCTTCACCTGGTCGACATCCGCGTAGCGCCGCTCCGGGTCGAACGCCGTGCACTTGGCGATGACCTTCTCGAGCGGGCGGTACACGCGTACGTTCTTGTTCTCGCGGGGGCTCCCGGTGAGCAGGCGGCGCAGCAACACGCCGAGCGAGTAGATATCGGCGCGGCAATCGGTCTGCGAAAAGCCGTACTGCTCGGGAGCCGCGTAGGCGCGCGTCCCGAAGAACACCGTGTCGGACTCGCCGCCTTCGCGGTAGGTGCGCGCGATGTCGAAGTCGATCAGCGCCACCGAGCCGTCCGGGCGCACGATGACGTTCTCGGGCTTGATGTCGCGGTGGATGACCGGCTCGGGACGGTGGTGCAAATAAGCCAAGACGTCGCAAAGTTCGGCGACGAGACATGCGATCTCCTGCTCTCCAAGGTCGTTCTCGCGCACGTAGCGGTCGAGCGACGAGCCTTCGACATAGGTGCGCACGACGACAACGCTGCGCTTGTCTTCGTAGCTCGCCTCGTGGCGAGGCAGCGCCGGGTGGTCGAGTCTTCGCAGGATGTCATCGGACGGGTTGATGCTCCACACCGCCTTGTCGTAGCGCTTGGCCACGAACTGGCGCTCTTCGGCGTCCTGCACGAGGAAAGTGTCGCAACCCTGCCCCTCGCCCAAGCACTCCATCACGGCGTATGCGCCCGCGAAACCGACAGGCCAGTCGTCTTCGGCGTAGACAGCCTTGATCGCGTCGAGCAGCTCGTCGGCCTCGTGCAAGATGGGCTCACTCATGCTTGGCACCCCCGAGCAGCGGCAGGTTGCTCTCGTAGAGCAGCTCCTGGGCTTCCATGAGCGTAAGCCCGTTGTGCAGGCAGTAGGCCACCACGGCGTCGCGCTTCACCTTGGGATGCAACGGGCTCATGCCGGCGACCTTGCACAGCTGCTGTGCGCCGTCGCAATCGAGTCCGAGCCCGAACGCAAATTGCAGCACCGTGTCGCGGGATGGGTTTCGCGTGCCGTTGAACAGCCGGTGCCCGTAGGATCGCTCGATTCCCGCCCGCGTGATGACCGTCTCCCGCTTCTCGTCCGCCTCGTCTGCGAGCCGGGCGATGTAGTCGCAGAAAGCCGGCAGCTCCTCGCCGGAATGCTCATCGAGAAACGACCCGATGGACGGAGCCTTGAACAGCCTCGCCCAGAGCTCCTGCGTCGTTATGCCCGACTTTCCCGCCAATCTCGCTCCGTTCTCTCCATGTTCAGATTGTAGCGCCCGAAATGCTTGACGCCGACCCAAAGCGCCAATATTCGGTGACTAAAAGTCGCCAGCCAGACCACCAATTTTCAAGGGAGATGTGGTACTGGCGGCGCACGCTTCGAGACAAGCCCATACTAAGGCGCCACGTCAAAAGTTGCCAGCGAGACCACCAATTCACAACGGCACTTCCCTATCGTTTAAGTGTCGACATTCAACGAGGAGGTTACGATGGCAGGAAAACTGGCAACATTGTTAATGGCGGCCGCACTGGCTCTCGGACTGGCGCCGAGCATTGCCGTGGCGGCGCAAGGCGGCGAACTGCAGGCCGCGCCGCTGACCACCATGAGCGACGCCGATCTTCCAAGCGATTTCGGTGACGAAGGCTACCGTGTATACGCGAATGGCGAGACGGGCTGGCCGCTTTTGTTGTACGTCGACGGCAAGAGCGCCACGCTCACCCCGGAAATCGAGCTGTACTACGAGGGTGACGGCGGGAAAACGCTCATCAACAAAGATGCGTACACGGTAAGCTACGCGAAAACCTGGTGGGACGAAGAGGCCGACGAGGAAAAGAGCGAAACCGTCGAGCCCCCGTTCGGCATCACCAATGAAGCGGGCATGGGCGACGAGATCAGAATTTCGGCCGTCGCGAAGAACGGAAGCGGCTTCACGGGCGAGACGCAGCCCATCTCCATATACGTATACGACAAGTACACGCTCGCCGGCTTTGCAACCGATTGCGACTTCCCTAATGCCGAACGGGACGACAGCGAGGCAGGTCAGGAAACGCACTTCCACATGTGGCACAATTACTACGTGGTTAATTACGGCGTCGCCGTGCAGCCAACGCCGCTCGTAGGCGAAACGGCATCGCAGCCAGGCGCGCAGCTCGATTCCCGGTACTATGACATAGCCTATTACGACTGGACAAAAGACTCCAGATGGGATCGGCTTGAAAGCGCGAAGCTCGACGGAGCGCCCACGCAAGTCGGAAAGTACTACGTCACGTTCACCGGCAAAGACCCGTATTACGGCAGCATTGCCGTTGACTTCGACATCATGCAAGCGCCCATTGCAGACGCTGCGGTCGCGTCCATAAAGACGCAGACGTACACCGGCAAGGCGATCGAGCCGACGCCCGAAGTGAAGCTGGGCACGACCACGCTGAAGAGCGGGACCGACTACACGATCAGCTACAAGAACAACATCAACGCCGGCACGGCGACCGTCACCGTCACCGGCAAGGGCAACTACACCGGCACGAAGAGCGCCACGTTCAAGATCAATAAGGCAAAACAGCCGATGACGGCGAAGGCCGTAAACAAAACAGCCAAAATCAAGACGCTCAAGAAGAAGGCCGTCACCCTCACCAAGTCCGTAACGGTTAAGGAGAAGCAGGGGACGCTCTCTTACAAGAACGTCAGCAAGACCAAGAAGCTAAAAATGTTCAAGGTTAACGCCAAGAACGGCACGATAACCGTCCCCAAGGGCACCAAGAAGGGCACCTACAAGATCAAGGTGAAGGTGACAGCCGAGGGCAACGCCAACTACGAATCTGGCAGCAAAACCGTGACGGTGAAGATAAAGGTGAAGTAATCCGCTTAAGATATTAGCCACCAGCCGCCCATTCCGTCACATGGGCGGCTTTTTAAGGCATAGCGCATACATAATCGTCATTCGCCCTGGGGACAGAGCTTTTTTGACTGTCCTGCCCCATTCGATAGATTTACCCAAGCATCTGGTTAACCCTTGCCTGAACAGCCCCATAGTTCACCCCGAGCCGATCCCTGCGTTCCCGCCCGTTGCCGAACTCGCCGGCGATCACCCGCCGCGAAAGGTCGTCAACGTCCATGCCAGAGCCGCCACCAGAACCACCGCCACCAAGAATCTCATTCACCCTCGCCTGAACCGCGTCGTACTTGTCCCCGAGCGTCGCCCTGCGAGCATCGCCGTTGCCGAACACGCCGTTGATAACGTCGTGCGCCAACTTGTCGATGTCGTCGGTCACGACGGGCTCGCCGCCGCCGGTATCCTCGCGGTCGATGCACTCAAGCCGACCGTCCCACGGGTAATCGTAGTAGGGCCCGAAGTTGCTCTCGTTGCCCGTCTGGTCGCCCTGTGCCCCGTAGATGGTGCCGTTCTCGCTGATGCTGAACTGGCAAAGCATGTCCGGCTCGTCGCTTGTAGACCCAAAGTGGGGTAGTTTATAGGAAATTC